>NZ_JBUDPI010000234.1:0-6259 GCF_054919635.1 Halochromatium sp.
GCTGCCATATCTGTGCCGATGTCTGTCCGACCGGCTATATCAAGATGGGCCTCGGTGAATAAGCAACCTTCAACAGAGCTGGAGACATCGATGGCAACAGTCATGACCAAAGGCGTTCTCCTCGCGCTACTGACCGCCGTCCTCGGGCTGGGAACGGCGGCCCAGGCCGAGGAGGAGGGTGACTACGTGCTGCCTAACTCAAAGGCGGCTTCCTGAGAGAATTGCGTCGAGCCGACCGAATACATGCGGCGCAATCACTTCGAGCTGATCCGGCACCAACGCGATCAGACCGTTTATGGTGGCATCCGTGGCTCGGATCATGGCATTTCCGGCTGTGTCTCCTGCCACGTCGGTTATGACGAGACCGGCTCGCCGATCGAGATCGATGCCAAGGGCCAGTTCTGCCGCGCCTGTCATGATTACGCGGCGGTCGAGATGAACTGCTTCGACTGCCATGCAACGGTTCCGAAAGGCGAGGCCTGGAACCACGAGGTTGCCGCCGCACACGCGCATCTGACTGGGGCGACGGTGACCGGGCCGACGATGACTGGGCCAATGAACGCTGAGCGATAAGGCAGTTAGCGAGGCGAGGCAATCGGACGATGAATCACGAAACCGAATCGATGAACCAAGGCCGCCGAGATTTTCTCAGTGCGGCTGCTGGTGTGACCGCCTCTGCGGTTGCACCTGGTGTGTTCCTTCACACCCCTGTGGCTAACGCCGCACCACGCACCGAGCCGGTGACCGACGTGCACCGCTGGGGTCTGCTCGTCGACACCAGCAAATGTGCCGATGGCTGCACCGCCTGCGTCGACGCCTGCGATACCGAGAATGGGCTGAATCTGCAGTCCAAGCCGCTTGGCGACGACAAGCTCAAGTGGCAGAACCAGCGCGCCACCTGGATACGTAAGGTCAAGCTGCAGGATAATCTGACCGGCAATGTCACCAACCTGCCTCTGATGTGCCAGCACTGCGAGCATCCACCCTGCGTGGACGTTTGCCCCACCGGGGCCTCGTTCAAGCGCGCTGATGGCATCGTGCTGGTCGATCGCCACACCTGCATCGGCTGCCGTTATTGCATGATGGCCTGTCCCTATAAGGCGCGCTCATTCATTCATGAGCAGGTTGATCAGAAGCTTACTCGCGCGCCGCGCGGTAAAGGCTGTGTCGAGAGCTGCACGCTCTGTGTCCACCGGCTGGACTCTGGCGATATCTCGACTGCCTGTGCCGATGCCTGCTCTTCGGAAGGGCACCAGGCGCTCGTCTTCGGCGACCTCAAAGATCCGACCGGTCCATTGCGTCAGGCGTTGGCGAAGACGTCAAGTCGGCAGATTCGCCAAGACCTCGGCCTCAATACCGGTGTGCGCTATACCGGCATCTAACCACCGCGCTCTAGGCCACCGGGGGCTCCAGGCTCATGATCGCCATGCACGCTGTTGGCGCCATCGCACCACGTTAGAGAAGTCAGCATGAAAAGAATCGTCTATCGGGAATGGCTGGTTCAGCCTCAGCGTTACTGGGGCCTGCTTGCAATCCTCGCAGCCGTGATCGCGGTTGGCGGACTGTCCGCGCTGTACATGGAGCACGAGGGTCACTGGGTGACGGGTATGACGAACTCAGTGGTCTGGGGGACGCCGCATGTCTTTGCTGTCTTTCTGATCATCGCCGCCTCTGGTGCCCTGAACATCGCTTCGATTGGCACCGTGTTCGACAAGAAGGCCTACAAGCCGCTGGGGCGCCTATCCGGCTTATTGGCCGTCGCGCTGCTGGTTGGCGGACTGCTGGTGCTGGTGCTGGATCTGGGACGTCCTGACCGGCTGTTGGTTGCCATGACGACCTACAACTTCAGCTCGATCTTCGCCTGGAACATCTTCCTGTATTCCGGATTTGCAGCGATCGTGATCGGCTACCTCTGGACCATGGCGGAGCGCAAGGGGAATCATCTGCAGAAGCCCGTGGGCACCTTTGCCTTTCTCTGGCGTCTGGCGCTGACGACGGGTACTGGCTCGATCTTCGGGTTTCTGGTGGGCCGAGAGGCCTACGACACCGCCATTTTGGCGCCCTTGTTCGTGGTGATGTCGTTTGCCTACGGGCTTGCGATCTATATCCTGATCCTGTTTTTCACCTTCGATGCAGACGGCCGTCCGATCGGTCCGGCCATGCTCAAGCGGCTGAAGAATCTGCTCGGGCTGTTTATCGCGGCCGTCCTCTATTTCACGCTGATCTATCATCTGACCAAGCTCTATGGTGCGAAGAACAGCGATATCGAGGCCTTCCTGCTGATCAATGGGGGCATCTATACGGGCCTGTTCTGGGTTGGCTGGGTCCTGATTGGTGGCCTGATGCCGCTCGGCATCGTCTATCATCCAGAGCTGAGCCAACGTCGGGAGTGGATTATTGCGGCCTGCGCCATGGTGATCGTCGGCGGCTTGGCAGCGATGTATGTGATCATCGTTGGCAGTCAGGCCTACCCTCAAGAGATGTTCCCAGGCCATACCGTGCTACAGTTCGGCGCCCCAGGTGACATCGGTGGGCAGGTTGCTCCCTATTCGCCAAGCTTCCCCGAGCTGTTGCTGGGTCTTGGCGGCATTGGTGTTGCCTTGCTGATCACTGCGGTGGGTGTGCGTGTACTCCAATTCCTGCCTGAGTCGCTCGCCGATCGTGATGTCGACCCGCATGCCAGCGCCCGGTCGCCGGCCTAGGCCGAAGAGCTGATCCGCCAAGAAGGGGAGAAGCTTAGTCGCGGCTGCCTTCATCCTTGAGCGTCTGGGCGCACCCGCTTAGGTGCTCAGGGCTTGCCATTGGTCCGCGCCATCACGGGCGTTGTCGCTGTTTTGCTCGCCCTCAGGGCGCTGGTGCGGACTCACTGATCGAACATGGCGCATCTCTATCTTGCGGCGACGCAAAAATCGTCCGGAAAGACCACGCTGAGTATCGGCCTGATCCGTGAGCTCTCGCGACGTGGTCAGCGCGTTCAGCCGTTCAAGAAAGGCCCTGATTATATCGACCCCTTGTGGCTGTCCCGTGCTGCGCAAGGGCGTGCCTGCCACAATCTCGACTATCACACCATGTCGGCGGATGAGATCCGCGGTGATTTCAGCCGGCGACTTCCGGCCTCGACGCTCGGGGTGATCGAAGGCAATGTCGGACTCTTCGACAGCCTGGACGTCCAGGGCGCGGGCTCGAATGCGGAGCTTGCAAAGCTCCTTCTGGCACCGGTTCTACTTGTGATCAACTGTCAGGGCATGGGGCGCGGTATCGTGCCCCTGCTGCTTGGCTATCAGGCCTTCGATCCCGATCTCTCGATTGCTGGTGTGATCCTAAATAAGGTCGGCGGGCGCCGTCACGAGACAAACCTGCGTCGAGCGATTGAGCATTACACCGAGCTCCCCGTGCTGGGCGCGATTCCACGCGAGGCAGCGCTGGCCATCGAGGAGCGACACCTCGGCCTGATCCCGAGTAACGAGGCGGTCGAGGTGGAGGCAACGGTCGACTCGATCAGCCGCGCTGTTGCCGATTCGGTCGATGTCGATCAGGTCTTGAGGATCGCCGAGAGTACCCCGCAGCCTGACTGGGAGGCGCTAAGTCCTCCTCGGCCAAAGCCTAGCGGCCGTCTGGTTCGCATCGGCATCGCACGCGATGAGGTCTTTGGGTTCTATTATCCCGATGACCTCGCAGGGTTAGAGCGCGCTGGAGCCGAGCTGGTCCCCTTTAGCCCGCTGACGGATGCGAGCGTGCCGGCCGTCGATGGGATCATCCTGGGTGGTGGCTTTCCCGAATCGCGTATGCAGGAGCTGGAAGCAAATCGCTCGATGCGCCAGTCCATTGCCGACTTTATTGGTGATGGTGGCGTAGCCTATGCTGAATGTGGTGGTCTGATGTATCTCTGCGAACGCTTGCATTGGGGGAGCGAATCGCGCCGAATGTGCTCGGTGTTGAAGGCCGATGTCGCGATGCATGAGCGACCCCAGGGGCGCGGTTATGTGCGTTTGCGCGAGACCGACGCCTGTCCCTGGCCGCGGGAGGCGTCGGACGTGCGCGATATCTGCGCCCACGAATTCCATCATTCCGCCATCGTTGCACCGCGCGCCGAGTGGCGGTTTGCCTTCGACATGGTGCGCGGAGTCGGCGTCGATGGTCGGCATGACGGTATCATTCAGCATAATCTGCTGGCCAGCTATACCCATCTGCGGGGTGTCGGCGGAGTGAATTGGACGCGGCGCTTCGTCGATCGCGTCAGGTCAGTGCTTTAGCGAGCTCTGCCGCTGTGGCTTGGGTCGATACCAGGCTCGAGCTGCATCTGGTCCCGTGGCCCATCTGGGTCTCGGTCCCTGGCAACGAGATAGGATGAGGGTTTATGTTCAAACTGACGACGGCAGCTGCCGAGCAGGTCTTAAAGGCAGCAAAAGACGCTGGAACCGAGGGCATGTCGCTGCGTCTCGCAGCAATCCAGCAGGCCGATGGCAGCATCGACTACCGCATGGGCTTTGATGCCCCAACCGAAGAAGACATCCGCTTCCAGAGCGAAGGGATCGAGTTGGTGATGGCGCCAGAGGACGTTCCGCTCCTAGATCAGACGGTGATGGATTTTGTCGAGATCGAGCCCGGCAAGCCGCACTTCATCTTCATGAATCCGAAGGACCCCAACTACAAGCCGCCGGCCGATGCCTAGGCCACTGCTCGTCCTTGGCTCGAGCCTCTGTTGCGCGGGTTCCTTTGCGCTAGCCGCTTTACTCGAGCAGGGCGCGCCGAGGATGGCGGTTACTGGTCATCCCGCTGGGCATCCGCTAGCGATCAGGCTCGCTTGAACGAGGGTGGTCGATGGAGCTGTCGAGCGAAGATAATCTGCGGCTGAATGTGCTGCTCGCGAACCGCCCGCAGGCGATTCGGATCGACGAATCACGTCTGGTCGTCTATGGCCTTTCGGAGCGCGGTGAGGCGACAGTGACGCTGAATCCGACTGGTGCCGCTGATGCCTATCTGCGGGCGGTCAAGGAGCTGATCTCTGGTCATATCCTCGGCTCGCCCGGGGGCTACCCTGTTTATCTGCGGCGTTGGACGCGGATGGGGCAGATGCGCGATCAAAGTCTCGAGCAATTGTTGATGCTCGGGGAATCGGAGGCGGTGGTCGCCGCGGTTGGCTCGCCCGGGCTGACCCCTGAGCTGGCGCGGCGCGCTTGGTGGGCGATGGAGGATGCGGAGAATGCGCGGCGCATGCTGCGGAATCCGGCGATTGTGGTCAGCGAGATGGGACCGGTCCTAGCCGATTACCTGATCGAGTACCTGCCCTTCGAAACCGATCATGAGACCATGATGGAATCGGTGTCGTTGGTGCTGCAGCCGGGTCTGTTGAGCGACGAGGCAATCCTTGAGCTATGGAATAAGTCGGCCCGCAAGCCAGCCTACTTGGTCGGGTTTCTGCGTGCGCGACCAGATGACCTGCCCGAGCAATCGCCACCCCGCGCTGATGCCGACGAGATCGCCGAGGCACTGGCGGACCAGCTCAAAGCAGGAAACGGTGTCGCTGGCCTCTTGGTCCGAGTGACCAGTGCAGCGGGCCAAGGCTTTCTCAAGACGTTATCGGCGGTCCTGGCGAAGCCGCCGAATCAGGATATCGTCAGTGCCGGCTTCGATCTTCTGCGCGGCTACTTTGCGGTACTCCGTCGGGAGGGTGATCCGAACCTGACCATCGACGCCTTGCTTGCGGACGGCCATGCCTTCGCTGACCCAGCGGTTGCTACCGTGTCCGACCCTGTACCTGATCCCTTGTCTGATCCCGTATGCGATCCCGTATCCGATCAGGCCCGGCGCATCCTCGATCGGCTTCCGGACGCAGCCCCGGATCTGGCTGCAATGCGCATTCTCTCGGGCACCGGCTACGGTCTGATCCGCCCCGTGCTGCCTGACCCGACCACGCTCGGCAGCCTGATGCGCCGAAAGCTGACACCTGTGATCGATCCGCTACAGGGACAGCTCGCTCAGCTGCTTGGCAGTGGCCGTTAAGCGGGCCATCTAGTCCGCGAAGCGCTGAGTCGATCTAGAGGCTCAGGTCGCCAGCTCCGCCAGTCCCTGCGTCGCTCGCCCGAGGCCCGCCGCGCACGAAGACGGGCTCGCTGTCAGGTGCTCCTGATCTTAGGCGATTTCTGTCAAAGCTCATACCGCCTTGCTGGCCTTTTCGCTCGCCTTCGTCGTCGCGGCGCCGGTCACATAGCCCTGCTATGCTCCCGGCAACGCTCCCCGAAGGCAACCGAAAATCCTG
>NZ_JBUDPI010000235.1:0-6218 GCF_054919635.1 Halochromatium sp.
TTCGCCAAGCTCCTGTTGGACATGCGACCCGATTTGGTCGTCTCGATGCTGCCGGTGCTCAATCCCGCCATGATCGACGCCATCAGTGCGTATCGCGGCGGCACGGTTCCCTTCGCGATCATGATGACGGATTGGGCCGAGATCTCCCCCTTCGTCTGGTTTCCCAGGGGAGCGGACTATGTCGCGATCACCGGCACCGAGACGGGTTTGAAGCGGCTGCGCGCCAAGCGGCACCCGCCAGCGCGCACCTTTGCGACGGGTGGGATGCTGATCCGCCCAGCGTTCCTCGAGCCGCTGCCTGTCGACATCGGCGGCGCGCGAGCGAAGCTCGGTTTGGAGCCCGACCGGCCGACCCTCGTGATGACCTATGGCGGGCATGGCAGCCCCCGCATGCTCGAGCTTGCCCGTGCGCTGGCCACTGCCGGCTCCCAGTCGCAGATCGTCTTCCTGTGCGGGCGGAATGACACGCTCGCGGGTGAACTCGCGTCGGAGCAGCTGCCGTTCCCGCATCTGGTCTTCGGCTATCGCGACGACGTTCACCGGTTGATGGCGATCGCCGACCTCTTTATCGGTAAGGCCGGTCCGCAGTCGGTATCCGAGGCACTGGCGCTTGGGCTAACGCTACTGATCGACGCGCATCGCGTCCTGCCGCAGGAGCGGGCGCTTACGCGCTGGGTCGTCGCAAAGGGTGTTGGAACGACGTTTAGACGCCCCGCGCAGTTCGTGCGCGCCGTGCAGGTGTTCACTCCGCGGCCTCGCCCGGAGACATCAGGCCGAGCGGTGCGGTGCAACACCGCCGCAACGGATATGCTCCGAATCGTCGATACTCTGGTTACGCCGGGCCCTTATCCAGCAGATGCCAAATGACATCCTGAGATGGCGTTGCCCACCCCGAGCCGGGGTTCGAGCGGCCCGGCGTCGGTCGGTAGACTGCCGGCAGGAGAGGAACGTTGGCGGCGCCAACTCTGGATGCATGTCGCCTGCGGTCTGCCGGGGTGACCTAAACCGGTCGAGTCCTGGATTCTTGCATGCATAGAGATAGGGCATGAAAATCAAATGATTAGGGTCGTTCTTGCTTTTCCCTCAATGCGTCATTTTTGAACACGACTAGGGGCTCTGCCATGGCTCGAAAAGCCGAACTTGTGAAAGTAGATCCATGAAACCGATCACTGATCTCCTTGTGATCGGCGCCGGCTGGGCCGGCCTCTATGCCGCCAAGTATGCCCGCGAGGCTGGGCTCGAGGTGACACTCCTGGAGCGCCGAGCCGACCTCGGCGGGGTGTGGAACTATTCGGACGATCCCGCCACCATCACCGTGATGCGCAACACGGTGTCGTCGTCCTCGCGCCATGTGACTGAGGCGTCGGACCTCTCGATGGGGTCAGAGGCCGGAACCTTCTTCCGTCATCAGGACGCGCTCGCTTTCCTGAGGCGCTACGCCGAGCGGTTCGGTCTGACCGAGCGCATCGTCACCGGCGCGCGGGTTGCGCGCGCCCGGAAGATAGACGGCCTATGGCAGGTTGAGACCGAGGACGGTCGCAGCTTCCGGGTCGAGCGGCTCGCGGTCGCAACCGGTGTCCACCAGCGTCCCAGGCCGATTACCGGGCCGGTGGCCGATTTCACCGGTGCCTTGGTCCACACCGCCGAGCTCAAGCACCCGCTCGACCTGGGCGTCGGTGCCGGTGATCATGTGATCGTCTATGGCGGCGGTGAGACCGCGGCGGACATCGTGCACGACCTGGCGAGCGAGACCGGCGCCGACCTCACCTGGGCGGTTCGCGGTGGGCAGCACTTCTTCCGCAAGGCGCCCCTGCGGCGTGGGCAGCCGCCGGGGTTCTACGCGCGCGACGACATGGCCCTGGACGAGTACTCGTCTGGGCTGATCGGCTTGATGACGACTCCACAGAAGGCTGCGCGAGGGATGCGTCATCTCGGCAATCTCGCCACCTCGGGCAGCGTCTTCTCCTACCAGGGCCACGGCGTGGCGGAGTGGCAGAACGATCTCCCCCTGTACCGCCAGTTTTTCAACAAGAACGGCCATGCCCTCGAGCATGTCTGGAACGGTCGTGTGACCCCGGCGCGGGGCATTGCGCGCTGTGTTGGCGACAGGGTCGTGTTCGAGGACGGTCGCGAGGTCCGCGCGAGCCACATCGTTTGCTGCTTCGGCTACCAGCCTGATTTCTCGTTCCTGCCGGAAGAGCTGGCCGCGGTGCCAACCGACCGCCTGCACCGGCTCGTCTTCCATCCGGACGACCCCTCGCTCGCCTTCTTTGGCTTCGCACGGCCGACCATCCTCTCGTTGCCTTATATGATCGAGCTCCAGTGCATCTATGCCGCGCGTGTGTGGTCCGGGCGCGTCGTCCTTCCGGGCGCGGAGACCATGCACGCCGAGGCAGAGGCCGATGCTGCCGCGCTCGACGCCTTATTGGGTTACGCGCGCAGTAACCCTAACATCACCTGCCCGTTCTGGTACCTCGAGGTGATGATGAAGGCCATGCAGGAGGACAGCCTTCGCCAGCTCTTCGCGCGCTTCGATCCGCGTCGTGACTGGGGGCTGTTCTCAAGGGCGGTGCGGGTACCGGCATCGCCGCTACTGCTGCGGCTCATGACCTCCGACGCGGTTGGATCTGACGAGCGGGCGCGGATGGATGAGTACGTCTCGCCGATGCCGTTCGGCTTCCGTCGCCGTGATGTCTCCCTGCTGCGCTATGTCCTGACCTACGGTCTTATGATCGGTCTCTCGCGGCTGCTGTGGCTCGACGAACTGTTCGACGTCGTCGCCCGTCGCCGCATCGCTCGCCGCGGCCGATCACTGGCATCGAGGCCGGCGTCAACCGGAGTCACGCCATGACCGAGCTCGCGCTCTCCGCTTTGACCAATGCCATCCTCGCGGTCTTCATCGCCTTTCTGGCGGGTTTGTCCTTCCGTTCGGATCAGGATCGGACCTCCGCCGCCGGCCTGTTCGCGCTCTATCTCCTCCTGGCGGCGCTGGCCAATCTGCTCGGCACCATCCACCATGGGTTCATCGAGGGCACCGGCCATCCAGCGGATATCCCCATGCGCAGCGCAACGCGCGTTGTGATTGCGCTGGGCATCTTCACGTTGCTGATGTCGACGGCGCGACAGTTCATGTCGATGCTGGGTTTGCGGATCAGCTTCGGAATCGGTCTGATCGCGCTGGCGGTCACGGCCTGGATCGTCGCGACCCAGGACAACCTCCTGGTGCTGGTCGCGGCAAGCTCCGTGGTGATGCTGCTCACCCTCGGTCTGCATCTGCGCGGGCTTCGCGAGGGCTCCGGCTCCTGGATGATGTGCGTGGGCATCCTGCTTTCGCTGGCAGCGTCCATGCTGATCCCGCTGGGCAGCGAAGGGGTTGCCGGTCTCGGTCTCTACGGCACCTTCCACGTCGCTCTGATGCCCGCATTTCTGTTTCTCTACTTCGCCGGCCGCGCCCTCAAGCGCCGCGTCGCCTAAAGCATCATCGCACGACGGTCATGAGGTCCAGCCATATGGCGCAACAACGCCCCTCCGCGATCGACAAACAGCACTACAAGCTTGATATGCGCCGCTACTATCGCGACTTCGCGATCGACTTCAGTGGCTTCCTACTCGGCTTTATCTGGCTGCTGCATGCCGAGGGGGCGATCAGTATGCTGCTGGCCTACCTGCTTGCCGTCGTGTCGATTCACCGCGCGAGCATCTTTGGCCACGATATCGTTCACCATTACCAAGACCCGCGCATGTGCCGCTTTCGCCTGCTGTGGGATTACAGCGCCGGCGCCGTCTCGCTGTTTCCGGTGGTCCGCTTCTACAAGCCACATCTAACGCACCATGCGCCAAGCAGTTTTCGCACCGCCGCCGACCCCCAATACCTGCTGCTGCGGCACAACCCTGGATTTGCGGTTGTCGTCCTGCTGCTCGCGCCACCGGTGCTTCCTCTCGTGAATCTGCTCCAGGTCGTTGCGGCCGGCCTCGGGGGGACTGCTGGCGAGGCTGCAATCGCCAGGTTCCTAGAGCGCCGCGGTGTCCGCCGGGCCAA
The DNA here is from genome assembly GCF_054919635.1 of Halochromatium sp. Classification (NCBI taxonomy): domain Bacteria; kingdom Pseudomonadati; phylum Pseudomonadota; class Gammaproteobacteria; order Chromatiales; family Chromatiaceae; genus Halochromatium; species Halochromatium sp. The sequence continues at coordinate 4,040 of NZ_JBUDPI010000235.1, forward strand.
CATCCCGGACGCGCGGCATCGGCGCGAGATCGTCGCCCGCAGTCGCTTTTCGCTGGCGCTCCTGGTCTTGGTCGGCGTCCTCGCCCCCGAAGCCCTGCTATGGCTCTACTTGGTGCTCGCCGGCGGTTGGCTGCTGCTCGCACTGCATGTCCCGCTGGAGCATGGGCTTGAGACGCTGCTCGAACGTCCCTCGAGCTGGCACGATCAGCGCAGCGACAGCTACACCGTCATCTCGCCGTTTGCCGATATCCTTCAGCCGCACGGGATGAAATACCACACCGCACATCACCTGTATCCGATCGTTCCGTATCACAACCTCCCGCGCTTGCACGCGGAGCTTGCGGCACGCGATCCAAACTACCGTGCGCGGATCATCAGCCTCTGGGACGCGATCCGCGGGCCGGCTAGGGTTGGCGCGACAGTCGATTGAGGAGCCTCACGCGCGCTGGCAGGCCAGTTCACCACCGACGGAATACGGCCGCGTCGTGATACAGTGATCTCGCAGCGTCGATCATTGGCGTCCAATAATCGCAATCTGAACCTGCGGAAAAATCGGTTCTTTCGCGATCTGTGTGGGCGACCATTGGGGTCAGATTGAGGCCGGAAGCGCGCCCACGGGCTTGGTAGGACGGCGGTAGGGTGTCGAGGGAAGATGGACGAGCTTACCAGCGATGAGATAAGCCATGGTGATCAAGTTGTAGGAGGTTCGGTAGCCACGGGCACGGGCCTTAGCCGCTTGGATGAGAGAGTTGATGCCCTCGACGCGGCCGTTGGAGAGACGCGAGTCGAAGGCGTTGAGCACACCCTGCAGATGCTTTTTGAGTGTCAAGGCCAGGCGCTTGAACGGCTCAAGACGACACCGGCGCGCCCACTGATACCACTTGTTGAACAGGATCGCGGCGTGCTCACGATCGGCGGCACAGGCGTAGAGCTCGCGCAGCGCTTCTTTCAGGTGCCACGCCCGTGTCGTCTTCAGCCGGCTGCGGCGCAGATCGTGGAACTGATTGATCTGGCGGGTGTTCCAGCGGGAGCGGTCCTTGAGCCAGATCCAGCGGCTATGGCGCAGGCCGGGCTCACTTTTGACCTCAGCACGGCGCACCTGCTCGAGTGCTTCATTGGCCAGTTGAATCACATGAAAGGCATCGAAGGTGATTTCGGCATTGGGCAGGTGCTTGCGCGCTCCGGCCTGGTACGCCGCGGACATATCCATGCACACAGCGGATACCGCCTTCGGGTCGCCACCGTGCTCAGTGAGATCGTGCGCGAACTGCTCGACCGTGCGCTGGTCGCGCCCCTCGCAGGCAAACAACAGACGTTGCCCATCGAAGTCGTGAAACAGCGTGATGTAGCGTTGCCCGCGGCGCGAGGCCGTTTCATCCACCCCAACAGCACGCACCGCGCTGTAATCAGCCCTCTGCCGAGCGCGCTCGACGTAGTGGCCAAGTACACGCCAGATCGCATCGTCACCAACACCGAGCAAGCGAGCAACCGTGTTCACCGGCATCGACGCACTGAGCGTCACCAGCAACGCCTCGAACAGTTGCGTAAAGCCGCTGCCGGGACGGGCCCAAGGTGCCGCCACCTGGGTCGTCTGCCCGCACTGTTGACAGCGCACCCGCGGCAGCCGGGCGTGAATATAGGCCTCGTACTGGAAAAAGTGCAGGTGGCGCCAGGTGCGCTTGCGCGTGTCATGCACCGCTTGGTGCTCGGCACCGCAGCCCGGACAGGTGAAGCGGCTGCCCTTGGCAAAGTCGACCTCAAAGTCGATCCGTCCCGCCTCGGCATCAAAGCGAACGTCGCTCACTCCCCAGGGCGCAGACAGACCAAGGGCGGCGGTAAACAAGCGGTGCTCGGTGGACAACATCGGCGCTTTCCCAGTGGTGGTTTTTTACTGGATCTGATCCTCTCCGAAGCCGCCGGCAGACGCAATCTGACCCCAATGGTCGCCCACACAGATCGCGAAAGAACCATATAATGTCGAAGGCGGCGTGCGCGGTCATACTTTAATACTTGTTAGCAAAGCTGCCGACGGTAGCGAACAAGAATCCATCGAGGTGATCCCTAGATTGCGTCATACACACCTCCGGCATCATGTTGGCGTGCAGGTACTGGAGACATGGGATGGCGACCTTGCGATAACCTATTGCATATTCTCCCGTACACCAGTGCTTGGCGATCG
>NZ_JBUDPI010000236.1:0-6202 GCF_054919635.1 Halochromatium sp.
TCCGGGCCTGGGCCGGGGCGCGCCGGGGCGGCGCGCGGGTGGCCGGGGCGCGCCGCGTGAGCGACGCGGCGAGACGGCCTTGGCATGCACCGGCCGCTGCAGCAGCCAGAACTGCCGCTGGCTCAGACCGTCGTCGCACAGCTGTCCTTCGTGTAAGCGCGTGAATCCAGCACTGGCCACGGCGGTGGCGGTATCCTCGAATCCAGGCTCGGGCTGGTGGGGATCACGGGTACCAATACTTTCGAATAGCACCACACCGCCCGGCTTGCAGCGCGCGAATAAGCGCTCGCCAAGGTCTTCTTTGGCGCCCTCAAGCCAGGGATGAACGTCCGTGGCAATGACCAGATCAAAGGTCTCGTCGCTGCGCCACTTGGCGAAGCTGCTCGTTTGTAACTGGATATGCGAATGACCCAGATGTGTCGCCACCGCGTTGCCAATCGCCACACAGCTCTCGCTAACATCCAGCCCCACCCCAGCCTTGAGCCTGCTTGCCAGCCCCAGCAGCAGGTAGCCGTGGTTGCAGCCGATGTCCAACGCGGTGGCCTGCTCCGGCAACCAAGCCTCCAGCCCATAGGCGGCCAGACGCGCCATGGTCGGGCGACTGCCGGGCAGCCGCAATGGCTCGAAGGCCTGATAAGCCAGGCCGAAATCGTTGAAGCCGTAGCTTAGACCTTTATCGGGGTAGCGCTGCCACAGCGAAAAGACCCGCTGATGCAGGGTTGCCAGGGCTTGATGCGCCTCGTCCTCGCTATCGGCGAGCACCTCGCGCAACCGCGCGTAAGCGTTCACGGTGTCCAAAGACTGCGGTACGGTCGCGCAGGCCTGCCAGAGCGCATCGATCGCGGCTTGAGTGTTGCCCGCTGCCCGCTGCGCCAAGCCCAGGCCGAGCAGCAGGCGCGTGCGCCGGGAGCCTTGCTGCGAGCCGAGCAGGTCGAAGGCGCGCGCATACTGCGCCAGCGCGGCCTCACCCCCGGCGCCGGATGCGCCCAGCGCCCGTTCTAGACGCACCTTGGCATCGAGCCACTCGGCGCGAAGATCACAGGGCCGGCCCATGTCTGCGGCGCGCAGGCGCGCATCATCAACACCAAGCAAGGCCTCACAGTGGTTGAGCGCCGCCGTCAGTTCGCGCGGCTTTTGGCTGTCTCGGTAGACGAACAGACCAAGGTGCTTGACCGCCAAGGCGTCGCCAAAGGCCTCGCTCAGCGTCTCCAGGGTACGTTTGGCCAGTTTGGTTTGCCCCGCCCGCCACTGCGCCCAACCGAGCGCCAAACGGTAACGGAGCTCGCGCGCGCTGCCGGCCTTGACCTGGCTGCACAGGGTTGCCAGCTCGGTGATCGCCTGCTGGTGCTGCCCCCAGCGCGAGAGCGCCTCAGCGAGCATGTAGCGCGCCTCGTTGTCGTGCTCCTGCTGGTTCAGGTGCTGGCGTGCCATGTGGATCGCGGGCATCAGGCGATGTTCCGCGAGCAGGGTGGCCAGCGCGTGGAGGGGGCGTGGCTCCGACGGCGCCAAGGTGCGAAAGGTCGGCGCCTTCTGCGTCGCGCCATCGCTCGGCGCCTGCATATAGCCGCGCAGAGACAGATACCGCTCCGCCAACGCGGTGTCGACCGCGGCGAGCAGCTGGGAGGGCAGGTCATGGATGCCAAACATGGAATCGAGCAGAAAGGCCAAGCGCTGCCGCTGCTGGTCGTCCAGGCCCGCCATGCGTTCTGCAGAGGGCACAAAGAGCGCATCGGCATTCGCGAGCTGCGTGGCCTGCGGATGCAGAATGTCGACGCGCGTCGGCATCAGGCTGCGATGCTCGGGATTGTGCAGTCGGTAGAAGGCAAAGCCATGCCGGCTCGCCCAGTGGCTCACCTCGGTGAGATTGGGCTGCTGTTCGTGACTGGGCTGAAACACCACCCGCACCTGCAATAACAGGGTCTCGGCTAGGGCGCGCGCACCATGCTCCAGCACCGCGATGGCATCGGCGAACTCATCGAGCCGCAGCCAATCGAGCCTCCCCAGGCCTTCGATGTCGTCTAATCGGAGGGTATTGACCGGCAACGTCGCCAGCACTTGGCTGCCTGCCCGCAACGCAGGGGGTTGCTGTGGCTCTGGCAGCGGCGGCAGGGTCGCGCTGAGGTTGGCGTTCAGCGTGCCGTGCAGCGTCGCAGTTTGGCCGTCGCCCAACAACGCGTGCGGGATCAGTTGACATTCGTCGACGCCGGCGATGGACTTCGTCGCGATCTGGCTGGCGGGATCAAAGGCCACCACGGCCAAGGCGTTGCTCGCCATCAGCTCGCGGAAATTGGCCTGACGCAGAAGACGCGCGCCGTTGTCCACCGCCACCACTCGACCTTGTAATTGCCAGCGGAAGGTCTCGGCCGGGCGGCTCGGCAAACCCTCGGCGTCCATCGCCGCCTGATACCCGGCCTGAAGCGGCGCTAAGGCATGGGTTAATGGCGTGCTCAGGGCCGGTTGATCCCAAGGCATGGGCGCGGGGAGCGTTATCGCTGCTGTTGGCTCGCGCTTCCAGGCCGCCAGTAGGCGTTGCGCCAAGGCTGCCGGTGCGCGCAGCAGCGCCGCATGCTCCACCCAATAGAGCGGGTTGGGCAGCACGCTGGCCCAGTGCTGCACGGCCAGCTCCTGCGCGGCCAGCGCCTGGCCGAGCGCCGCTAGGCTTGCTTGCGGCCAGCCGCCGAGCCAGGGCGGCTGCAGATAGGCCGCCCAGCCGGCATCCAGCACCGCGCGGCTGCAGAACACCAGCGGCAGCTGTGGCAGCCACAGCCCCAACAGCCCCAGCTCAGGGCTTTCGCTGGAGACTCGGTAGAGCCTTGAGGCCGTTAGGTTATGTTCCAGCAGCTCCAGGCAGTCTTGGGCATCCGCTTGGCAGCGCGCCGGGGTCAGCGCGTCCAGATACGGGCGCAGCTCGCCATCAAAAGGGGCCAGGGTGTCTTTGATGAAATCGCCTAAGACCTGCTCCAGGCTCGGCAGCGGCGTGGTTGGCGCCTGGCCCTGGGCGGCACTGAGGAGCGCACCCAGCTGCGCGCTGCCATCCCCCGGTTGCTGCACCAGCAGGGCGGCCTGGCGGTACCCCAACCCGCCCTGCTGCAGCAGCGCATAACGCTCGCTCGTGAACAACGCGCGGCGGTCGCTGAGCGGAATGGCCGGGGCAGCGGCCGGAAGTGCCTGCTCGGCCAGCCGATGCGCGGCTTGGTAAGCATCAACGGCCGCCGCCGTTTCGCCGCGCTGCCAGAGATCGGCCGCATGGTGATAAGCGGAACGTACGTTTGGGGGGGCAGGATGGGTCACGGAGATTCCTTCAGCAACAGTTTAGACTTTTACATAGCCCACTTTTAGTGGTGTTTACAAAACCTACGTGGTCAACCGCCGTGCAAGCAGGCGCGCCTCAGCCTGCCAGTCCCGGGGCTCCGAAGACATGGCTAAGATGGCCGCGATGCATCATCAAGCGACGTGAGCGCTCGTTCCAGGCATGCGTGCGCTCGACGAGCCAGCGCTTGGGGAGCACGACGAAGCCATCGGCGTTGGCCTCAACGGTAAACAGATCGGGCTGCTCAGGATGAGTCCAGCGACCGACGTTGCGGTTAGCCGGATGACGGACAAGCTGCACCGGAATGTCATGCCGTTGCGAGACGGTCTGCGCGCATTGGCCGGCATAGCCGCCATCGACGTAGAGCGTCTCGGCACCGGGGTACTTGTCCATCGCCCCGTTGACGAGGGGATGGGCACCATCGCGATCCTGCACGCTCACCGCAATCACGCTCACGGCAAGCAGCAGCCCAAGTGTGTCGACCAGGAGATGGCGCTTGCGCCCCTTGACCTTCTTGCCGGCGTCATAACCGTGCTCGCCGCCCTGCGGAGAGCTGCGCGTGGACTGCGCACCGAGCAACGCTCCCGCTCGCTCGTCGCAACGCCCTTCGCGCTCGCGCCACAGCCCCCGTAACCGATCGTGTTTCTGTTCGAACTCGCCTTGCTCGCCCCAACGTCGGAAGCTGCGATAGAGGTCCTGCCATGGTGGAAACTCCTTCGGCAACATACGCCACGAATAGCCCGTGCGCACCACTTAGCAGCAGGTATCGACGAGCAGACGGCGTGGGTACTCCGGGGGCACGCTGCGCTTGACCGTATTGTCAAAGTTGTCCTCAACAAAGTTGTCCTCAACGAGTGTCTATTCGCGCTGCTTCAGGCAACTCGCATAGCGCTGCTCTGGCTCCAGGCGCCAATGCGAATGCGCGTCGGTGTACCCGTAGCGGCTCTCCTCGCTGTCTGCCGGCTTGATCTCTTCTCCGCTCCCGTCGCGCATACGGGACCATCCGGCATCCTGAAGCGCCGTAACTAACGTCTGTCCATGCGTCTTCACGCCCGTGCGTCGTTGCAACTCCTAGCCGATCTCCTCAAGCGTCGCGGTGCGGTCGGCCCCGACACTCGCGCTCAGTTCCCGCCGCTGCTCCGCCCGTAGCCTCAGTGGTCGTCCACGTTTCGACATCGCGCGTGCCTCCTCGCAAGATCAAGGTGACAGCATACCTTATCTTGTAAACACCCTCTGAATAGCCGAAGATTATTACGCTGTGCGCCATGCCTAGCGCACATTAAAAAAAACCGGCGCCATCATGGCACCGGTTTTAGTGTGACTAGCGATAAAGCATTGGCTCTATCGCTGAGGCTCAGGTTAACCGAGCAGAGACAGCACGTTCTGCGGCAATTGATTAGCCTGTGCGAGGACGGAAGTACCAGCCTGCTGCAGGATCTGGTTTTTGGTCATATTTGCCACCTCTTTTGCATAATCCGCATCTTCAATCCTTGAACGAGCGCTAGCCAAGTTGGTTTCGTTCGTGCTCAGGTTGGTGATGGCGTCCTGAAAGCGATTTTGTACAGCACCAAGGTCAGATCGCAGACTATCCACGGTACTCAATGCTTGATCAAGTGCTGCCAAAGGATTAGCCGTGGCGGTGTGGCCAGCGGCAGCATCTGCGTCATAAGCGTCCTTCGCCGCCTGGAGCCCAGCAGCATCTGTAAAATCGTGCGTCACAGTTCCGTCAGCGGCGACATCACCCGGAGCAATCTTGTACAGATTGCCGGCATCATCTTGTATCGCGTAATCAGCATACTTGCCTGTTGCTTTATCGAAAGTACCATAGCCATGCAGAGTGATATCACCTGCCGGACCATTTGCAACACCGGATAGGTCAATCTCGTCTCTGGTGATGGACCCCGCACCATCATCAGTGACAAGCTCAGTCAAGGCGGCAGAAAGACCGCCCAAAGTAAAACCGCTTATATTCAGAGTGTTGGAGTTGATCTCCTGAAGAGCGACAGAGATAGTCTCATTATCGTTTGCACCTACTTGAATCTTCACGTCTTGAGTGCTATCAAGCACTTTTACGCCGTTAAAGTCAGTCTCAGACGAAATGCGGTCGATTTCAGCGCGCCGCTGATTAATTTTATCCTGAATTGACTGTAAGTCGTCCTGAGAGTTGGTGCCATTCTGTGCCTGTACGGTCAGCTCACGCACACGCTGCAGGTTGTCGTTGATCTGGTTCAGCGCGCCTTCCGCGGTCTGCGCAACGGAGATGCCGTCGTTGGCGTTGCGCTGTGCGGTGGCCAGACCGGTGATCTGTGCGGTCATGCGGTTGGCGATGGCTTGACCGGCGGCGTCGTCCTTGGCGCTGTTGATGCGCATACCGGAGGACAGACGCTCCATTGCTGTGGACAAACTGCTCTGGCTCTCACGCAGATTCTGCTGGGCGATCAGGGAGGTAATGTTTGTGTTGATGACGGACATGGCTTGCTCCTGAAGAGACGTGGTGTTAGCGCCAGGGGGAGCGGTCTGTTGACTGCCTTGGCCTGTCGCAACGGCACCAGTGTTGGCCGTTACCCCGAATAACGGCCGCGCTGGGCGGCTCTTGAGCCTTGGCGGCTGGAATTTCTGCGCCTTGTGGGGGTTTTGTGACGCAGCGCACAGTGGGTGCGTGCTGGCCTCAAGTTCTGGTGGCAGCTGCCGTTACGCCCTTTAGGAATCGGCTAAGTCCGCGACACGTGACCCTTGCGAAGAGGCCACGCTGCGGCCACCGAGCCGAGCAGACCCTAACTGTTCCGACCAGGGAGCCAGTAGATCATGTCCAGCGCGATCACCGATATCAGCCAGACCGCACCCGGTGCGGCACCCGTCAACCAGCTCAGTCCACGCCAGCGCATGGAGGGC
>NZ_JBUDPI010000237.1:0-6196 GCF_054919635.1 Halochromatium sp.
GAGCCGGTCGGGGCGCTAAGCAGCGCATGGCCCTCCGCAAGACATTGGCAGAGCTCGGGTAGGACCGGCTCGATCGGCAACGGGCTGTGATCTCGTCGGGGAGCGGAGCTCATTGCCGGCATTCTGCCTGAATTGACGCCGGCTGCATCTGGGCTTCTGGGTGTCTGGGCGACCGCGCGTCTGGACGCCCAAATTCAGCCAATACCGTTGCTCTTGCCACGGCTCGCTTCGAAGGCGTCAGGCATCGTCGTGAAGCTCAGCGCCTCTGGTGCGGCCTCGGTGCGAAGCGCTCGGGCTGGGCGATAGGCCTCGCAGCGATGCATGCTCAGCCTTGGGTTGTTGGTATTGCGATCGGACTCGGGTCTGCCGTTGGCTCCCGGGGCCCTTTGCTGTCGGCTTGCGCGTCGGCGTCGGCGTCGGCTTCACCTTGGCGTTCTGGCGGTTGCCGCTGATGGCGCGCGAGCAGCGCACTGATCTCCTCGGACGTGGTCGGGCGCCCAAGATGGAAGCCCTGGGCCAGGTCGCAGCGCATATCGCGCAACATTTCGAGCTGAGTCTCGCTTTCGATGCCTTCGGCGATGGTCTTCATCCCTAGCTCATGGCCGAGGGAGCAGATGACGGCCACGATCCGGCGATCACGCTCGGACTCGGTCATCGCCTGAATGAAGGAGCGGTCGATCTTGAGGAGATTGATTGGCAGCTGACGCAGATAGGAGAGCGAGGAATAGCCGGTGCCGAAGTCGTCAATGGCAAGCGCAACGCCGAGCTCGCGCAGTTGGTGCAAGGTCCCGCTCGAAGACTCGGCATCGTTCATCACCATGCTTTCGGTAAGCTCGAGCGCGAGCAGATGGGACGGTATCTGATGCCGAGACAGCAGCTCTTCGACCAGCGTTGCGATACCGGGGCTTTGGAGTTGCAACGACGACAGATTGACGGCGATCGAGAAATCACAAGGCTCATCGAGCCCATCGAGCCAGCATCGTAGCTGTCGCAAGGATTCGTCGAGCACCCAGGTGCCGATTGGCACGATGAGACCCGTCTCCTCGGCGACTGGGATGAAGTCGCCCGGGGAGACAAGGCCGCGTGTCGGATGTTGCCAGCGTACCAGGGCTTCGACGCCAACCAGCTGTCGGTTCTTGCTGGCGAAGACGGGCTGGTACTGAACCCTGAGCTCGCCGCGCAGCTCTGCGTCGCGCAGATCATGGGCAATACCGATACGCTCTAGCAAGCGCGTACGCAGTGCTGCGTCGAAGCACTGGACGCGCCCACCACCGCGCTCTTTGGCGACATACATCGCGGCATCGGCGTCACGTAATAGATCGCCCGGGCTGTCGAAGCCGTTGCTGATGACGATGCCGGCGCTTGCGGTGATCAGATGCTCACGACCGCTGACCATGAATGGCCGACTGAGCACCTCGAGCAAGCGCTCCGCTTCGACCAACATGGCTTCTTGCGAGCGTTGCTCGCCCTGCAGCAGGATGACGAATTCGTCGCCGCCGAAGCGGGCGATGGTATCGCCGAGGGCAAGATGATCGAGCAGGCGCCGGGCGGCGTCGACCAAGAGCTGATCGCCAGCGTGATGGCCGATCGCGTCATTGATCAATTTGAAGCTGTCCAGATCGATGAAGACGACGCCGACCTGATGCCTGAAGCGCTGCGCCTGGAGCAGGAGCTGGTTGAGCCGATCGCTGAGCAGGGCACGGTTCGGCAGCGAGGTCAGGGAGTCATGGAGGGCGCGGTGGCGCAGGGTCTGCTCCGCCTCCTTGCGTCTGGAGATGTCCTGCGCATTGATGACCGTGCCGCCGATGGCGGGGTCGGTGCTCAGATCGGTTGCCGTTGCCTGACACCAGATGTAGGTCGCATCGCCCCCGCGCAGACGGTGGTCGGCGATATTGACATGCTCGCCTGGCAGCCCTGACGCCCGTTTCAACGCGGCGTGAACAAGCTGGCGCTCCTCTGGGTGCACGGCATCGAGATAACGGGTTGGCGGTGTCGGTTGTTCGTCCCAACCCAGGATCTGACAGGCAGAGGGACCCAGATAGCGTAGGCTGGTATCGGCATCGATGATCATGACCACATCGGAAGCACGACGAACCAGGGTGCTGAAGCGTTGCTCGCTCTGACGCAGGGCCTTGAGCGCATCGCGCCGCAACAGGCCGCCGATGATCACATCGGCAATCGCCCGCAAGAGCAAAATGGCCTGCTTGGACCATGCGCGGTGCTCACGCACTGAATCGAAGCCGATGAAGCCCTTGACCTGGACCGAGCCCATCAGCGGCACCACGATGAGCGATCGGACGCCTTGGGCGCTGAGCAGCTCGCGCTCGGCAGCACGGTTGTCTGGAAGATCGGCGACCGATGGGATGTAGATCGACTCACCAGCGCTGAGCCGAGGCTGCCACCAGTGGATGGTCTCGTAAGGCACCTGCTGCAGGTTATTGATCTCAGGCGAGATGCCTGGGGCGCACCATTCGTGGCTGTTGTTGATGACGTTGCCATCGATGGTGAACATGTAGCTGCGATCGACCCCGGAAAAACGGCCGATCGAGGCAAGTGCCTCATCGATCCCCGCATCGATATCCTGATCGCCGAGTCCGGCGAAACGACGCAGGATCGCCGTCATTAGCTCGAGCAGCCCGGTCAGCTCTTCGAGCTTGTCCTGGCTCGACGGAACCTGCGGCATCGTCACAGGCCATCTCCTGCGATGCGCTGATGGTCCTCTCTCATTCTCGTAGTGCTCGCAAGATCTTCGACTCCAGCCAGCCGGATGAGAAGCCTGGGCCGCGTGCCTCGATGAAGCCGACATGGCCGCCGTGCCGTGACAACTCAAGCCGAATGCCGGGTCCGAGCTCGTGCTCAAAGGGGACGGTGCTCGGGAACATAAAGGGATCATCGGCGGCGTGGATGATCAGGGTTGAGGTGCGAATATGGCGCAGATAGCCGCGGCAGCTGGCGCGCTGGTAGTAATCGAACACCCCGGCAAAGCCATTCAGCGGCGCGGTAATCTGATCGTCGAACTGGTTGAAATCCTTGATCTGGCTCAGGTCTAGGTGCAGTGGTGAGGGCCTCGTGGCAAATTTCTGTTGATAGGCGGCTTTAAGCCGCTGGATGAGGTAGCGGCGGTAGACGCGGGCGAAACCGAGCTCGAGTCGCAGCATGGCGTCGCGCAGGACGAAGGGGACCGAGACCGCGATGGCGCGATCGAGCAGCGGGTCGCCGGACGCCGCGCCCCAGCAGGGGGGCTCGGACGCGCTCCAACATTCGCCGAGATACTTGAGCAACAGGTTGCCACCGAGCGAGAAGCCGATCGCTGCCGAGACGGGTCCCGACGCGTCCTCGGCTAGGGCCTCGAGCACCGCGCGGAGATCCCCGGTCGCACCGGAATGGTAAGAGCGTGCGAGTCGGTTCGGCTCGCCGCTGGCACCACGCAGATGCATGAAGAGGGGCTGGAAGCCGTTCTCGGCGAGTTGGTCGACCAGGCTACCGGCATAGTGGGAATCGAGTCCACCTTCGAGCCCATGCAGGATCAGTATGCGCGGTCCAGTGCACCCCGTGCCCATTGATAGGTCGATGAAATCGCCGTCGGCGAGCTCGATGCGACGCCGCTGCAGCCGCGTCCGCGCCTGTTTCCCTGCAGGCTTGCGCTGGCCTAGATGCATCAGCAGCTTGGGCCAGAGTGTTTGCAGGTGCGGATTCTTGAGCCACCAGGGCGGACGAAAGTCGCTGTTGATGATCCTGCCGTTGTTCATGAGGGGGATCTTAAAGAGGATTGCCTTGGGAGGCGATCGCCTTGGTAGGCGAGTGAGTTTGAAAGAAGCCGCTTAACCGCGTTGGCGCGCATAGAGGGTTGCATAGGGTCCGCCGCGCTCGATCAGCTCGTCATGGCGGCCCTGCTCGACGATACGTCCACGCTCCAACACGAGGATGCGATCAGCGCGACGCACGGCGCTCAGCCGATGGGCGATGATCAATGTGGTGCGGCTGGCCAGAAAGGCCTCCAAAGCACCATGCAAGCGCCCCTCGGTCGCGCTATCCAGCGCCGAGGTGGCCTCATCGAGGATCACGACCTTCGGATCGGTGAGCGCCATGCGCGCGATCGCCAGCCGTTGCCGCTGGCCGCCGGAGAGCCGCACCCCATCGCGGCCCACGAGTTGATCGAGCCCCTGGTCGAGCTGTCGGATCACGCCATCGAGCTGGGCGATCTCCAGCGCCTGCCAGAGCTTGGCATCATCGATAGCGCGGCCGAGCGTTAGGTTCATCCGCACGCTGTCGTTGAACAACGCCGGATGTTGGAGCACGGTCGCGACCTGATCGCGTACCAGGTCCATGCCGATCTCCTCAACCGGCACCTCATCGAACAGGATGCGCCCCGAGGTCGGAGGATAGAGACCGAGCAGCACCTGCACCAGGGTCGTCTTGCCGCTGCCGCTGGCGCCGACGATGGCCAGCTTCTCGCCGGGCGCGATGCTCAGGTCGATGCCATCGAGTACGTTAGGGCCGTCGCCGTAGGCGAAGCGGACAACCTCGAGCCGGACGCCGACCGTGGTCTTGCCGACGAACGGATTCTGCTGGTGCGGATAGGCTGGTTCCTGGTGCATCTGGGTGAGCTGGTTGACGCGTCGAAGGGCGGCATCAGCGGCGTGGAATTCGTACTGAACGTTCAGCACCTCCTGCACAGGTCCCATCATGAACCAGAGGTAGGCGAAGACCGCGAGCATCTCGCCAATGCTCAGCCCCGAGAACAACACCATCAGCATGCTGACCGCTCGAAACAGGTCGAAGCCGACCAGGAATACCATGAAGGACAGCCGGTTCGCGGCCTCGCTCTTCCAGGTGAAGAGGCTCGAGAAGTGGCGCATCCGATCCGCGGTGGCGATGCTACGGGCGATATAGAAGCCTTCGCGATTGCCGGCCCGAATCTGCTGGATGGCGTCGAGGGTCTCGGCGAGGCTCTCTTGGAAGGCCTGATAGGCACTGTTCTCGCGCCGCTTCATATCCTTGACGCGGCGCCCGAAGACCATGGTGAGATAGATCACCAGTGGATTCAGCAACAGGATGAAGAGCCCCAGCTGCCAGTGCATCCAAAGCAGGATGATGGCGGTTCCCAAGATGCTGAGCACAGCCACCAAGAACTTCGATACCGCGCTGCCGACGAAGCGGTCGATCGCATCCAGGTCGGTGACCAGGTAGGAGGCCACAGTGCCGCTGCCCAGGGTCTCGTACTCGGCCATCGAGACGCGTTGTAGGCGGGTCAGCAGGTCGCGCCGAATCCGGTAGATCACGTCCTTGGCGACGACCGTGAACTCGCGGGTCTGCCACACCTGGAGCGCCAGGGCGATAAAGCGCAGCAGCACCGTGAAGCAAAGCATCGCTAGGATATAGAGCACAGGCCCGTGCCAGCTCTGTGGGAACAGGCTGTTCATCAACGCGGTGGCCGCGCCGGGCTTGTCGAGCAGCACCTCGTCGACCAAGACCGGCATCAGCAGCGGGATGGGCACTGCAGCGAGGGTGCCGAGGATCGCGATCAGGTTCGCCAGCACCAGCTCCCGTCGGTGCCTACGCAACATCGCAAGCAGATCGCGCCAATGGTAGTGTTGCGGATGCCTGGAGTTGGCGTCTTGGCTCGGCAGGTCGGTCACGCCGTTTGACGCCGACCGGCGTTCTGGCTCTGGCTCTGAAGCTGGCATTGGCCGCTCCTTGGCCCTGGGCTCGGTTTCGATTTGGTTGGGGCGGGGCTTGGTCTGCATGGACTCGAGATGGGGACGCTTCGGTGCATCTGCTGAGCTGGCTCGATGAATCGATGCAATGATTTAGCGGGCCGTCGATCGCGGCCCCAGCTCCACTCAGGCTCGATTCGGGCTCGAGTCAGGCTCGACTCGGGCTGGCAGCGCCGCGACCCTGGGGCTCGATGGTGGCAAGCGATCGCGCTTGCCTGGTAGAGAGGCATCTCCTGTCATTATGGACGGACATTGTGGACGATCCGGACGCTCGCCTATACTGGGCACATCGCGTGGCCGATCGCCGTCGCCGCGAGGCCGCTTGGCTGCACCTACCGGATACGACCGAGAACAATGAAGAAACCGCTCAGCAGGGGTCGACGCCCTCTCGCGTTGATGTGCACGCTCGCGCTGCCGGCGCTGCTATGGACCGCTCAGGTTCGTGCCGAGGATCTGCTCCAAATCTATGACCTAGCTGT
>NZ_JBUDPI010000238.1:0-6188 GCF_054919635.1 Halochromatium sp.
GTCGAAGATGTCCAGGTGGGCCCAAGACGCCTGGTCGCGGTGATCGTTCCCGAGCAAAGTGATTTCGCGGCGGGACGCACCGAGTGGCTCCTGACGCCGCTTCAGGATTCGGTTCGGGTCGACTATCGCGCCCAGCTTGAGCCCGGTTTTCAGCTGTTTCCGCTGGTGGGACCCGCGTTGATGAAGGCCGGCCTGGAACGCGAGCTGCGCACCTTCCTCGGTCAGCTCCAAGAGCGCGCAGCATCGATGTGACCGGGTTCTTCTTCATGCGCGTGATCACCGTCACCTTGAGCGCACGCTGCTTGAAAGCCAGAACGGCGCACTGACAAAGGCCGGAACGATCACCCAGAGAGTGCGGCGCTCCCAAAGCGCAATGGCCTATTGTCTTGACGGAGGCTCAGCTGATCGAGCTGACGACTCAGGTATCCGTCTTCATGAGGGTCCGGATAAGCCTGGCGAGTGCGGCCTTGCCCTCGCCCAATGAGCTGTGATGGCGCACAATCGCAGGAGAGGCTGGCCGTTGGGTCCAGCCCTAGATGGCGCCGGCCTCTTTGAGATGTGGCTAACGGCATGATCCATGCCCACACGTCGTCAATCGCGTCAATGCCGCCGGCATCGTCGGTGATGGCACCATCGGCTGGGATACACGAGTGAGTCCGTTCGTACCCGAGTTGAAGCTGGCTAGCCCCTTCATCACCGGCGAGGTCACCGTTGGCGATCTCCTCTCCCACCGCAGCGGTCTCCCTGCGCATGGTGGCGACCTCCTCGAAGACCTAGGCTTTAGCCGGGAGCAGATCTTGCCGCGGCTCCAGTTCCTCCCGCTCGATCAGTTTCGAATCAGCTTTAACTACAGCAACATCGGGTATACATTCGGTCCACAGATGATGGCCTTCCCATTGTCCCGCTGGGACGGCAACCTCTTCGTGTTCGAGACCAGGGGTGAGAACGCAATCGGGCTCAGTGGCGCCGAGTTCCATATGGACGGCCAACCGCAGGCGACTGCGGTCACGCTGGAGCGCTACAACAAGTACGGTCAGGGCCGCTTTGAGCGTTTACCAAGCCCTCCGCAGCTCTAACCCTTCGTAACCTAAGCCGTCGAAAGGCGGTGCTGACCCTGTGTCTCCAAGAGTCTTGTGAGGTCTCGGTGCGAAGGGTCGGATCAACCCGACTCAACGCTAGCCACCACGGCAATCGTATCCTGTATTGCCAGGATCGGGTTCGACGGGCACGCACTTCCGTGCGCGGTCTGGTACTCTCCGCTTCTGATTTGAAGCGCCGTACCGCATGACCCGCCGTTCCGCCGATACCCCTGTCCGCTCCAAAGCTCGCCGCGGCTCCACCAGTCAACGACGGGCATCGACAAAGCACAGCACAAGCACCGCGCGGCCAGTGCCGACTCAAGGCCGTGCCACTGCCTCGACGCTGCGACGACTCCTAGCCTGGTTGCGCGGCGTTGTGATTACGCTGGCGCTAATCTCCGCCATCTCGTTCATACCGGTCTCGGTCACCGCCGAGTGGCCCGAGACCGGCCAACGGGCCATGGTGATCACCCGCGAGGTGCGCGTCCTCCTGGTCGATGTTGGCAACGCGCTCATTAGGGCGAGCGCGGACTGGCTAAGCGACTCGGGCCCCGTGCTCCTAGAGCGCGGGGAAGACCTGGTCAGGGATGCACTCGCGCTTGCCAGCGATGGCGACCTGGGCATTCGTCTACCCAGTCTGGGCGATCTGCTGCCAGACCCCAAAGCGCTGTTTGGTGATTTCATCGGGGGGCTGGTTGACGACCTGGTCGGAGATTGGTGGCCTCAACCCACCCTACCAGCTGGCGGCGGTGATCTACCGCATGTCGCCGGCAGCTTCGCCAACGCCAAGGATTTGCTCTACGATCGAGTCTATCGTCGCCATCGCGTCACCGCCTATTGTGGCTGCAGCTACAAGCGTCGCCGCAACATCGACCTGAGCAGTTGCGGCCTCGAGCGCTATGCCAACAATGAACGAGCTCGGCGCGTAGAGGCCGAGCATGTCTTTCCCGCCACACAGTTCGGGAATTTCCGCCGCTGCTGGCGCGACCCGGCCAGCTATCGCGCCTGCCGCGAGGACAACGGTGAGCTGATGTCTGGGCGCGCCTGCTGCTTGCGCGTCGATGAAGGCTTCGTCGTTGCCCACAATGATCTGCACAACCTCATTCCCGCAGTTGGTATGATCAACGGCGATCGCCGAGACTATCCCTGGGGCATGGCACCGGACGGTGAGCGTTACGGTGACTGCGGCATTCGCATCGACGCCCGCGGCCGACGCGCTCAGCCGCCCGACGCCCTGCGCGGAGACATCGCAAGGATCATGCTGTACATGCACGACACCTATGGGTTTCGGCTCTCAAGGACCGATGAGCAGCTGTATCGGGCCTGGAACAATCTCGACCCTCCAGATGCTTGGGAGATTCGACGCCAGGAGCGGATCGCACGGCTGCAAGGGATGGAAAATGAGTATGTGGTGAGGTATCGGCAGCTGTAGATGAGCCAGAAAGAAGAGCGTTGCGCTGGGGCCATGCCGACCATGATCCGGCTGCGGCTGAAGACGGCTGTTGCCGATCTCACTTGCCGAGGCGGGACGCGAAGCGGACCATTGCTCAGTCTCCTACGGGTTGCCTGGCCATCTCGACCAGAACCTCACGCGCCTCGCCGGGTGAAGCGATCGGGCGCAGCAGTGGAATGCGTCGAGGACGATCGTCAACCCTGACGTCGATACCTTCAGCGTCGATGCCGACCATTAGAACCTCCTGCTCGCAGTCTGCGCCGTCCAGCGCCCTCAAGTAGCCGCGTAACGCATCCTTATGGTCTTGGTTCATGTGCGCGATGATCCGACGCCGTGATTCTGGGCTCAACGGATTGGCGCGCAGTATACGGTCGGTACCGAGCCAACGGGCAGTGGCGAAGCCTCCGTTCCAGTGAAAGCGAGTGGGCGTGAAGCGGTAGAAAACAAAGCCGAGCTGCTCAAGGTACAGCCGGGCCTGCGGAAAGTAGCCAAAATAGTGCTCGGCATCGGCGTCTGGACGAGCTGCAATGATCTCCCCAAGCGCACTCAGTCGGCCGCGTTGCTGGACATCGCCTTCGCCCTCCTCGACCACCGTCAGCCCACAACGGCTGTCGGCCGCGAGATTCTTGGTGTGTTGCGATAGCGGGCTGAGCAAGAGCAACGGCAGCCCCTCTTGGTCAAGGACGTAGGGCACGACCGAGCCGAACGGATAGCCGGCCAGCTCCAAGGAGTGGGTCGAGAGCACGCCGTGGAAGGTGCCGGCGAGCACCTGGCGGGCCGCAAAGGCCTGTGTGTCGCTGTCTGTCATTGGGAAGCCGCAGCGGCAGGCAGCACGGCTTCGACCTCCGCCTCGGTTACGGGAAGGGTCAGCACTGCATGGAGCGGAAAGCGCTCGTTCACTCCGGCCAGCGACCAGCTATCGGGCATAGTTGTAGATGGCGCAGGGACTGGCGTCTGGCATCGGCTTGGCGTCACCTGTATAGACGAGCAGGCTTAGCCCCTCGTCGAAGGGCGCGAGCACGACGTAGCTGACCTTGTTGTCCGGCAAGCCGCAGAACCGGTTGCCATGAAGGAGCGTCGGGTCGGCGGGCAGCTCCAGCCGGTAGATCGCTCCCTCGACCGGACCCTGCTGGTCGCCCCAGTGGCCCGTTACCGAACCCTCGGCAGACATCGCGAGCCTGGTCCCGTCCCCAAACATGATCGCATCATCCGCGACCTGAATGTCGCCGGTGATCGAGGTCGCCGTATTGCTCAACGCCTCCCACTTGCCCTTGAGATCGGCGGCTGCGGCGCCCTGCGCCAGACCGAAGGCCACGACGGCCATTGTCAGCGTCGTCATCCTCATCGTCTCAGTCTCCGAGTGTGCGAATGGCTCTGCATTATAGTGGTGCTCGGCACCGGGCTGCATGGGCTGGTCCTGCACCCCGACAGGGCCGAACGCCTGATGCTGGTGCTGATCCTTGCGCGGCTGGTGGACGAGTCGGCACGGAAGTCGAGCCGGATCGCTCTATCGAAGCGACCTGGAAGGCGCCATAGCGCCATGCCTCCCCGAGCGTCGCATAGGCCGTGGTCATGAACAGGCTGAGGCTGATCAGCAGCGCTCCGCCGACGAAGATCAGTAAGTAGGCGAAGACCTCGGTATCGCGCAGATAGACACCGAGATCGCGTTTATGCCAAACCAGGCAATGGACGGCAAAGTTGACCCCGCCGGCGACCATGAAGACGATCGCGATCAGCTCGATCGCAACACTGTCGAAGTAGCCGAGGCTCGCGTCATGGGTCGAGAAACCGCCCGTCGCCACCGTGGTGAAGGCACGGCCAATGGCATCAAAGCTGCTCATGCCAGCCATCCAGTAGCTCAGTGCACAGGCTGCGGTCAGCGCGAAGTAGAGGGTCCAGAGCGCACGCGCGGTCTCGGCGATGCGCGGTGTTGGCTTCTCGTGCTTGGCGACGCCGGAGGTTTCAGCACGGGAGAGCTGCATACCGCCGACGCCGAGCAGAGGCAGTATCGCGACCGCGAGCACGATCACGCCCATGCCGCCGAGCCATTGGATCTGCTGGCGATGGTAGAGGATCGACTGCGGCAAGGCGTCGATCTGCTCGACCACTGTGGCCCCGGTGGTCGTGAACCCGGAGATGGATTCGAACACCGCATCGGTCACGCCCCAATCCAGGCCGAGCATGAATGGAAGCGCGCCGAGCATACCGAGCACCGCCCAGAACAGGGAGACGATCAGGAAGCCATCGCGCACCGAGAGCTGCTCGCGCTCGCGGAGATTTGGCAGCCAGAGGAGCAGGCCCGCGCTCGCGCTCAGCGCTAAGGACAGTGCGAAGGCGGGCCACTGTTCGTCAGCGTACCAGAGCGAGAGATGCTTCCTGCGACGCGATGCTGGTTCAAGGACGCAGCCAGCGCAGCACCAGTAGCATGCTCATGGCTTGTACCAACAGGGTCCAGAGCACCACGCCATAGGCGATGGACTGGATCGTCCACCAATACGGCAGCTCCACCGGCAGCGACAACGCCAGCGCCAGGGTCACCGCGCCGCGCGTGCCGCCCCACCACAACAGCGGATACCAGGTGCCGGGCAGGCGCTCAGTGCCTGGCAACCGCACAGCGAGCGGCAACAGCAGCAGCACAGCCGCCGCACGCGCCACCAGGGTGGCGCCGATGCCGATCAGCATCGCCAGCCATTGATCGGTGAACATGACCAGCTGCACGCTGATGCCAGCGATCAGGAACAACAGCCGGTTGGCGAGCCATGCCTTATAGGCCCAGAGCACCGACAAGGCCTCGTCGTCAGGCTCCCGGCGGCGGTGTTGGCCGAACAGGAGCCCGACGCAAAGCACCGCGACCAATCCGGAGACCTCGAGCTGGGTGGCCAGGGCATAGCCGCCGTAGGCCGTGATCAGGGTCAGGACGCCGCGCTCGACGGGCCTGTCCAATGCTCGCCTCAAGCGCACCGCCAGCGCGCCAACGGCCAGTCCGACCAGGGCCCCGCCGACCAGCACGCCGACCATGGCCAGCGCGCTCTCATCCCAACGCGCCCAGGCCCGGTCACGAGTGGCCAGCGCCACCAGGAAGGTGAAGAGCACGATCGCATTGGCATCGTTGAACAGTCCCTCGCCATCGAAGAGCAGCTGTAGTCGCGGCGGCGCGCCGGCGCGCCGGAGCGCCTCCAACACACCGGTCGGCGCGGGGGCCGACAGCAGCGCCCCGGCGATCAAGGCCGCAGGCCATGGAAAGCCTGCAGGATGGGCAATGCCGATGTACAGCAGCGCGGCAATCAAGGCCGTGGAGAGCAGCATCACCGGCAACGCCAGGGTCAGGATCGGCACCAGGTTGCGCAGCAGGTGGCGCGGCGCCAGGTGATAGGCGCCCTCGAAGATCAGGATCGGCAGCAGAAGATGGAAGATCAGGTCGTCAAACCACCGCCAGTGGAGCCCGGTGTCGCCGCCGATTGCGACCCAAGCCTCTGAGCCAAGGAAGCCCAGCAGCACCAGGACCGCGCCCAGGGGCACACCCAGGCGCCGCACCCAGGGCTCGAGCGCCAAGGTCAGCGCCAGTAAGACCGCGTAGAAGGACAGGATCGCGAGCATGGGTGGGACCTCTCGTGCGCGGCCCCCGGCGCGCCTCACCGAGCCGGGTCGAGCAGCTC
>NZ_JBUDPI010000239.1:0-6150 GCF_054919635.1 Halochromatium sp.
GCAGCTGCGGCCATTATTGATGGCCTACCTGTGATGTGGAGCCGGACACCGTTGATACTCATAGATGTCCCGTATTAGAGCTAACCATTGCTCATCCAAGCACAAACGCGCTGGTTAAGTTGATAGCGCGCGGTTTTCGAGCGCCGCCGAACAAAAGACGCCAATAAGCACACCCGGAGATAATAGCCATGCCTAAACCAGTGAGCGAAAGCAGTACCGGACCAACTAACACCGCGCCTTATGTCCCCTCCTGGTGCTATCAAAACGGGCCCAAGATGTGCCAATGCGCGCATCATGAAGGCTACCACAGCGACGACGGGCAATCCCTGAATCATGATGAATGCGGATGTGCCGGGCTGCCGGCCGCCTGCCGCACCCCTTGAGTGAGTGCTGAGGCATACCGTCTAGACAGGAAGAATCCGCCCCGACTGAGATAGACAGAACATGCTCACCGCCATCTACGCCCGCTACAGCTCAGATCGCCAGCGCGAAACCTCGCTCGCCGACCAAGAAGCCGTCTGCCGCCGCCGCGCTGAGAGCGAAGGCCTGAGAATCGTTGAAGTCTACGCCGATGCCGCCATCAGCGGCAGCCGCCAAGACCGCCCCCACTATCAACGCCTGCTCGAAGATGCCGGCAGCGGCCGCTGGCAAGCGCTACTGATTGAAGACCTATCCCGCCTCTCCCGAGACGAAATCGAAGGCAACCAAGCCGTGCGCAGGCTCGAATACCGCGGTATCCGCGTCATCGGCGTCTCAGACGGCTACGACTCCGAACGCCCCGGCCGCACCGCCCAACGCAGCGTCCGCGCCCTACTCTCAGCCCTCTACTTCGAAGACCTCGCCGCCCGCACACACCGCGGCCAAGAAGGCCAAGTTGCACGCGGCTACCGCGCCGGCGGCCTACCCTACGGCTACCGACCAGTCCGCACAGACACCGGATCAAAGCTCGAGATCGACCCCGAGCAAGCCGAGATCGTGCGCGAAATCTGGACCCGCTTTGCCGACGGCGAATCTCCCCGCAACATCACCGCCGACCTCAACGCCCGCGCCGTCCCCTCTCCGCGCACCAGCAACCGAAAAGGCAAAGCAAGCTGGGTATCCTCCGCCCTCTACGGTCACCCCGCCAAAGGCACCGGCATCCTGCGCAACCCAATCTACCTCGGACGCCAGATCTGGAACCGCTCCAAATGGATCAAAGACCCAGACACCGGCCGCCGCACCCGCAGAGAACGCCCACAGACAGAATGGCAGGTGCAAGAGATACCCCAACTGCGCATCATCTCGCCAGAACTCGAACAGCGCGTCGCGCGCCGTCATGCACTGATCGCCGAAAGCAGCCAGCGAGCTCGAGAGACCATGAAGAACAACGGCAGCACCGGCCCACGGCCGCGCTACCTGCTCTCAGGGCTCATGAATTGCGCCCACTGCGGTGCGCCCGTTGTCTCCGTTGGTGGACATCCAGGCCGCTACGGCTGCTCAGCCGCCCGCTACCGAGGCGATGCCATCTGCTCGCAGCGCACAACCATCGTGCGCCACAAGCTCGAGAGCCGCATCCTCGCCGCCGTGCGCAGAGACCTCTACAGCCCAGAAGCTATCAGCGCCTACCGCACAGCGCTCATCGCCGAGATCAAAGCCGCCGCTCAGGAAACAGCCCCGGACATCAACGGCCTCGAGCGCCAGGTCCTGGAGATCGAGCAACGGATCGACAATATGGTGTCAGCGATTGCGGCCGGATCGTTCAGCCCGACCCTTCAGCGCGCACTCGAAACCGCCGAAGCTGAACGGGCCAGCATCACCCGACAGTTACAGCGCGCTACTGCACAACAGGCCATCGTACCAATGCCGACCGACATCGAAGAAGCGCTAAAACGTCAGCTCGACGCACTCGACGCAACGCTAGCCGAAGACATCAACAGCGCGCGCGAGATACTGAGAGACTTACTTGGAGAGGTCCGCATCAGGCAATCGGACCAAGGGAGGATGGTCGCTGAAGTGCAAGGCTTAGGCGCCCTGCACTACGCTAGCGATGGTAGCGGGGGCAGGATTTGAACCTGCGACCTTCGGGTTATGAGCCCGACGAGCTGCCTGACTGCTCCACCCCGCAACTGAGCCGCCTACTATAGACCTCGTTGATGAGTTGCGCAAGTGTTTTGTTACGAGCGGGTTGCCGATCAGGTCCCTCACCGAGCGCCTGCGCGCTTGGCGTTGTTGGGATCGATGACGACTCCAGGCTTGCAGCGGTCCTATCGCTTCTTGGGTACCGGGCCCTAGCAGCACCTTGCTAGATTGCCCTCGACGAAATCTAGAGCGTCTTGAGATATTCCAACAGCGCGCGACGCTCTTCGTCATTGAGCAGATCACCAAAGTCGTGGCCCTGATTGCCGTAACCCGGTCTCGTGGTGTCGTAGACCCACTTCTGCTCATCGAGACTCGCAAACTGCTCGCGCCCTTGCTCTAAGGACTGGTAACGCCACCCCAGGGCTGTTTCGTCATAGGCTGGGCTCGCGCTCTCGAATCGCCAATAGGTGGGGCGCTGATCGGTGTCGAGCAGCGCCGCGAGCGTCGGTACTGCACCATTGTGCAGATAAGGCGCTGTCGCCCAAACGCCGTCCAATGGCGGCGCCACGTAGCCCAGTCCAGGTTGCGCATCGGCATTGCGGCCGTAGAACGAGGCATTGAACCAGCGCGCAAAGCGGTCCGCGTGCCGATACGCCTGCTCGGCCATGGCCGGATCGGTATCCACCTCATCGAGCGCGATCAGCTCGTTCGGATATCGCTCAAACTCGCCATAGCGACCGTGACACTCGGTGCACTCGGCCTTGAATAGCCGCTCGCCCTCGGCGGCTAGCTCAGCGTCGATCGGATAGGGATAGGGCGGCGCTTCAAGTGTCGCCAGGTAGGCGCGGACATCCTTGAACCAGCTATCGATCTCGCGCGCTTCTGCCACTGAGTCGGTACAGGTCGTCGAGGCCAGCATCATGTAGCCGACATGATCCCCGCGCCCTTCGCCGTTGTAGAACATCGCATGCTTCTTATCGACATTCCACCAGGGCGGCACGCTTGCCGGCAGGACCTCGGCCGGTGGTAGTGGCAGCAGTGGCTCATCGGACCAGGCCAGTGTTTGCGGGTCGCGATGCGCCATCAACGCCAAGGTGATGGCCTGAGCCGGATTCGCGCCGATGGTGTCGGTCATCGACCAGGGCGCAATGGCCCCGATCCGATCCGCCCAGCGCTGCCATTCCGCCACTTGAGCCTCGCCCTCGACGTAAGCGCCAGCACCTTCCACCGCCATGACTGGATCAGCGGTGAAGTCGAGAAACTCGTTACCGAGACCGATCACGAGCTCGCCGTTGAGTGGCGCTGCATGGCAGCCGAGGCAATTACTGGTTACGACTTCGACGCCAGCTTCTGTGGTCAGCGCAGTGAGCGCATAGGGGAGCTCAGCGTTGCGTCCTCGCCGACCTGAGAGGCTGAGCGCTTGGCTCGGCTCGTCGGCAGAAGCCCCGGCTGGCCCGGAAGCCGTCGCACTTGTGCTCGCCAGGTAGGCATCATAGGGTAGACCGCAGGTCACCACCGCCCGATTAACCAGGGCGTCATAACCCGCCTTTGGATCGCCTGGACGCTGCGGGTTCTCAGGGATCGGCCCTGGCTCGGCCCTGGTCACAGTGACTGGCTTACCGCCATCACAACCGACCAGAATCCAACTGAATAAGGCGACCGCGGCACCCGCTAGCCAGTGACGATGGCGATGTCGTATCGGAAGTCGATTCTTTAGCACAAGCGATGATCCATTCTCAGGTAGAAGCCCCAGTGTCCATCACCGACAGGTATGCCTTGCTCAGGTTCCAAGCGCTCCGCCCTCGGCATAGCCGTTGAGATCGATCCAGCCTTGACCGCCAATGGCATCTGCGCCGCGCCAGCCCCTGACCTCGACTGCACCCCGCCAGGCATCGGCAAGCGGCATAACAGGGGGTCCACTACCGTTTCTGTCGAAGAGCGGCTCGATGCTGAGATCGAGCTCGCGTGCCGGGATCAGCAATCGCCAGCCCAGGGGATAGGCCGCCTCGTCCTCTCTGACCCATCCGTCCTCGGTCGGCTCCAGCGTCAGATCCCGCCGCTGCAGTGCCAGCGTCTCGCCATCGACCCCAATCAGCACGCAGCTCGGTATGGGCGTCCCGCCGCCAGCGCGCCGGCGCAGATACACGCAGGTCAGCTCCGTCCCATCATCCAGCTGCAACCGAAACCGGTTCGCGACTAACTGCCCCTCCCCCCCTGCGAGCACCGTTGCCGAGGCTCCCCAGCCGTGGTCGAGCCAGGCGATGCCGCGCAGGTCCTGCTCGAGCGCACCCACCCGCAGCTCGCCCGCTGCGGCTAAACGCGACTGACTGTAGAAGCGCATCGAAGCCGTTCCGCCCTGCACTCCAGCCTGACCTGACGCGCCAGCCAAAGCCTGTTGATCCAGCACTACCGGCGGTTTCAGTGCCGACAGACCCAGCTCCAGCTCAACGTCATTCGCCTCTGCACGCAGCACCCAGGAGCCGTCCGTCGCCCGCGACAAGCCCCATTGCTCGATCCAGACCCGCTCTACACCAGCCTCATCTGCGCCGGCCCCGGCCAGCCCAAGCGCTGCTCGGCTGATCCGCTGCTCGCGCGTTGCACTCGCTTCTGAGATGTCGTCGCGCATCAACACAAGCTCGCCGACGAACACCGCATCTGCGGCCAGCGCTGAGGCGCGTCTGTCGACCGCTTGATCCCGACCTTGCTGCGACGCCCGCTGAGTCGCCATTTGCGTCGCCATTTGCGTCGATAGCATCTTGGAGCCCGACTCGGATCGCCTCAGGCCCAATCGCGCCAAACCCAGTCGCGCCAAGCTCAAGCGCACCCTAAGCGGCTCACCATCGGCATCGTGCAGCAGCGCGGTCAGCTCCCAAAGCTCGATCCGTGCCTCAGGATGTGCCCCGTGGTCGCGCGGAAACGAGACCGCTTCATGGACGACGTCACCTCTCTCTTCAGATGCGGCATCTACAGACTCAGCGCTCGCCTCAGCCTCAGCCTCAGCCTCCGCATCAGCCTCGGTCTCGGCCTCTGCCTCTAATTCGCCAAGTGCTGCGGCTACCGCAGCCGCATCCAAGCCGGCTGCGCCCGGCGCAGATGCCCCTGGCCAGAGCCAGTAGGCCAGCAGGGCCAAGGCGACAACGAGTGTTGGCAACGCTAGCCAACGCATTGCGAGCCCCCATGGAAACGGGCAGTTAGCCTGACGACAATGGCGCGTCGCCACCCCGGACGATGAAGCGCTTGATTCACGGTCATGTCGAGCGGCGTCATCTCTCTGCCCGAGCTCGCTCGTACTCCGCGATCGCCCGCGGCATCACCCGCTGCAAGGCCTCGAAGCGTCGCTGATCCATCGGGTGCGTGCTCAGGAACTCCGGCGGAGCCCCACCCCGCTTCGCGTTATAGGCCGCGAACCGCTGCCAGAATCCGAGCGCCTCTCGCGGGTCATAGCCAGCCCGGGCCATATAGAGCAGGCCCAGCTCGTCGGCCTCAAGCTCTTGGGTGCGTGAATACGGCAGCATCACGCCCAGCTGACTACCGATCCCATAGGCCTGCATGATGAGATCGCCAGTTGCGCCCGCATCATCCCCCAACGCAGCCTGCAGCCCAGCACCGCCCAACTGCACGAGCATGCCGTGCGACATCCGCTCTGCGCCATGGCGTGCCACCGCGTGGGCCACCTCATGGCCGATCACCGTCGCCAGACCAGCTTCACTCTTGGTGATCGGGAGGATGCCGGTGTTCACACCGACCTTTCCGCCCGGCAGCGCGAAGGCATTTGGCGACTTATCCTTAAACAGCACGAACTCCCAGCGCGCATACGGCAGAGGCGCCACCGAACTAATCCTTGCGCCAACGCGCTGTAACGTCGCCACTTGCTTACCCTGTTTCACCACCGGCTTCTGCTGCTTGATCTGCTGAAATGCCTGCAGTCCGAGCTGAGCCTCGTCGATCGGGCTCACTAGCAGCAGCTGTCGCCGACCGGTTTCGGGGGCAGTCGCACAAGACAGCAGCGCGGTGGTCAGGATCGTCGTCAGCACGAGCGATAACCACCACCGTAGCCGGCAAGCCCCGTTGCTAAGCGCAGGTGTCACTGTC
>NZ_JBUDPI010000024.1:0-20658 GCF_054919635.1 Halochromatium sp.
GGGTGGCTGACCGGGTTCGAACCGGCGACCCTCAGGGCCACAACCTGATGCTCTACCACCTGAGCTAAGGGCGCGCGAGAAACTGATGTCGAGCCGATAATAATACCTCAAGAAGCGCGCGACCGAAAGTTGTTAAACTGCGCGAGGCGGTCGCGCTGGTCCAGCGTGCTTGAGCCTCCGCGGGAGGTGCGAGGCGGGAAAGTCGGGATGGGTTCGGGCTGATGGACGATCAATCAAACGTTTGCAGTGATGGTCTCGATGAGACTGCGCAGGAGATCGCGCGGCGTTTTCTGCCTGGCGAGCGCGGTTTGCGGTTGCGTCCGCTCGGCGCCGGGCTGATCAACGACACGCGCTTGGTGGAGACCGGTGCCAAGCGCTTCGTGCTGCAGCGCATCAACGGGGCGGTGTTCACGGATGCCGATGCCATCGCAGCGAATCTTCTGCGGGTGCAAGACTGGCTGGAAGTCCAGGATGACCAAGCGGATCAGTTGGTGCGCTTGCCACGACTGATCCGTTCCGCCAGCGGTGAGGCGATACTGCGGGACGCGGATGGCCAAGCCTGGCGTCTGCTGGAGCATATTGATCACAGCCGCGTCATCAAGCCGCTTGAGAACCTTACTCAGGCAGCCGAGATCGGTGGCGCCTTGGGGCGCTTTCATGCCGCGCTAGCTGAGCTCGATCCTCACCATTTGTCTCTCACGCTGCCCGGCCTCCACGACACGCCGCGCTACAAGGTTCAACTCGATGCAGCCGTCCAGGCTGCCAATGCAAGCGAGCCGACTCGTGCTCCGCAACGGGCCAATGCTGCAGGGATTGCTCGCCCGCGGCCAATGAGCGCTGAAGTGCTTGCTGCGCTGCAGCAGATCGAGTCCCGTGCTGACTTGATCCCGATCCTCAAGCAAGCACGGGCTCAAGGCACGCTCTCCCTTCATGTCACTCATGGCGATCCCAAGCTGGATAATCTGCTCTTTGCGCGCGATGAGGATCGCGCCCTGTGCTTGATCGATCTCGACACAGTACAGCCTGGTCTCTGGCATGAGGACATTGCCGACTGCCTGCGCTCCTGCTGTAACCGCAGTGGCAGTGTTAGCCGAGGCGGCGTCAGCGATGAATCGGACGACGGCAGTGTTCGCGCGCACACCGACACCAGAGCAACAAGCACCAGGGACACAAGCACCGGGGACACAAGCACCGGGAACGCAAGCAGCTGGCCCATTAGCCAGGCGCGGGCGACATTCGATCTCGACGTTTGCAGGGCACTGCTAGGCGGCTATGCGGAGTATGCTGCAGCGCTATTCGATGATGCGGCTATCGCGCTCCTCTATCCCGCGATCCAACTGATTCCGCTTGAGCTGGCCATCCGGTTCTTGACGGATTATCTGCAAGGCGACCGCTACTTCCGCGTGACCAGCCCGCGCCAGAATCTTGATAAGACCTTGATCCAGCTTGCCCTTGTCGACGACATCGAGCGCAAGCGCACGGCGATCGAAGCGATCATCCACGACAGCTTCAAGCGGGGACAGAGCCGAGCATGACGCATCATCTCACCGAGATCCTGGCGCTGCTGATGGTCATTGGCATCGCCGCGCAATGGATCGGCTGGCGGCTGCAGATCCCGGCGATCATCCTACTGAGCCTCAGCGGACTCCTGATCGGGCCGATGCTCGGCATCTTCCGTCCGAGCGAGGCGCTGGGAGACGCCTATCAGCCACTGATCAACCTCGCGGTGGCGGCCATCCTGTTCGAAGGCGGCTTGTCGCTGCAATTTGCCGAGCTGAAGCAGTCGGCTGCCGTGGTGAATCGGCTGGTGACTCTTGTGGTGGCATTGAGCCTAGCGCTCACGGCGGCCGCTGCGCATTGGATCGGTGGGCTGTCCTGGGAGGTCGCGGTGATCTTTGCGGCCATCATGATCGTGACCGGCCCAACCGTTATCTTGCCGCTGTTGCGGCAGGCGCGCCTGAAGCGAAGACCAGCCCTCTATCTGAAGTGGGAAGGTATCGTCAATGATCCCATCGGCGCCTTGCTGGTGGTTGTGCTGTTCGACTATGTGGCTGGCTCGGGTAGCGGCCCCAGCGCCCTGGATGAAACGCTCTTGCACATGGCCAGTGGCGTCGCTGCGGCGCTATTTCTGGGCGGCGCGAGCGGTTGGCTGCTGGGGCGAGCCTTCCTCGCCGGCAAGGTCCCAGAGTATCTCAAGGGTGCGCTCGCGCTCGCCACTGCGATCGGCGTCTACGCGCTCGCCAACCTGGTGCTGGATGAGGCCGGATTGATTGCGGCGACCGTGCTCGGAATCGTGCTCGGGAATATGAACCTGCCGAGCATGGGCGAGATTCGCCGCTTCAAGGAGTACATCAGCATCCTGCTCGTTTCGGGCGTCTTCCTGCTGCTGACGGCCGATCTCGATCCGCAGATCATGGCGGCGATGGATTGGCGCAGCGGCGCCTTGGTCGCCGTGGTCATCTTTGTCATCCGCCCGGTCGCCGTGTGGGTCAGCACCATCGGTGCAGGCATGACCTGGCAAGAGCGCACGCTGATCGGCTGGATCGCCCCCCGCGGTGTCGTCGCGGCCGCAGTCGCCGGCGTGTTCGGTCCAGCACTGGCCGAGCGCGGGTTCGCGGGGGCGGAGCAATTGTTACCCCTGGTATTCACGCTGATCCTGCTCACCGTCGTGCTGCATGGCCTCAGTCTTGGCTGGATGGCCCGGCGCCTGCATCTGAGCGCTCAGCGTCGCGGTGGTCTGATCATTACCGGCGCAACCGCCTGGAGCAATGGCTTGGCCACGGCCTTACACGAGCGCGAGGTTCCGGTGATCGTGGTCGATAATGCCTGGCATCGCCTGCGCGGCGCGCGACTGGCCGGGGTACCGGTCTACTTTGGCGAGGTCCTCTCGGAGCATGCTGAGCACGCGCTGGAGCTCGGCGCTTACGCTAACCTGTTGGCAGCGAGCAACAATGACGCCTACAACGCGCTAGTCTGCGCCCATTTTGCGCCTGAGCTAGGCACCCAGAAGGTGTTCCAACTTGCCGGCGGCGATACCGCTGAGGCGCGGCGACCCTCGCCAGCGGCGCGTGGGCGTGTCGCCTTCTCCCATGAGGTACAGCACGAAGACCTTCAGCGTCACTGGTATCAGGGCTGGGGCTTCCATGCCACCCGTATCACCGAGAGCTTTGATCTCGAGGCGATGAAGTCGGCCCTGCCAAAGGACGCGATCCTGCTGATGGTGATCGATGACGAGAATGAGATCACGGTCATCGAAGCAGACAAGCACCTCAAGGTTTCGCCTGGTCAGCGCGTGCTCTGGTTTGGCTGTAAGCAGGATTGTGAGATCGATGAGCCCGTTGAGGTGGAGCCAGGCCCCTGAGTGGAAACCCCGAGCTCACCGACAGCAACCCCGGTTAGAGCGGCGCTAGGCCTTTGGCACATTCGGCACAGAGGAGCGAGCGGGTGACCTCCCCACCGCTGACCTTAGTGCGCTGACGGGCGCGGAGAATCAGATGTTGAGGCGCTGACGCGCCAGTAGATCCAGGCCAAGAGCGCGATCCAAAACGCGCCCAGCCAGCCAATGACCCCGTCATATTGGCCAGCGAGAAAGGCCAATGACGCCGTGTCATTGCCATCCGTAACCCGACGCGTGAGTTGAATCACGAACACCCAACCTGCGTGCAATCCAATACACCAGCCGATATGGCCGGTGCGCTCGCGCACCAGTGCCAGGAGGATGCCCGCGCTGAACAGAGCGACCAGGGAATCGAGGTGCTGCCACTGAAACAGACTCACGAAGACGTGCAGGAACATGCTCCAGGCGCCAGTCCAGTCGAATGCGACGCCGGGCGGCAGGGCGTGCGGCTTCAGAAAATGGACCAGCGCATAGAGCGCTGCTGAGCCGCTCGCAGCCGCACCGATAGGGGCACGACGGCGGATAGCTGAGTAGAGCGCACCACGGAAGAAGAGCTCTTCGAGAAGCCCGATCAATAGCCCCCCAATCAGGGCCGCCACGGCCTTCTCGAGCAGGCTGACCAGGGGTGGCGCATCAGGGTCCGGTATCCGAATGCCGAGATAGAGCTCGCCGACCACCAAGGCACCCAGCATGACAACACCGATCAGCCAGCCGCCGCGGATTGCTCGTCGCAGCTCCGCCCTCTTCGGCGCGAGCCCAAGCGCCCCGCGATTGGCCATCCCCATCAGCCAGAGGAAGGGCCAAAGCCCGAGCAGGATGAACAGCTGCGCAAGCCGCCCCATCACCCGCTGCGGCTCGTAGTCGATCCATCCGGTCTGCATCAGCGGGTAGGTCAAGGCCACCGCAAGCAGCAGAGCGACAAACAGGTAGCTAAAGAACAGGACCGTGATGCGCGCCGCATATCCTGCGTCATCGTCCTCGAAAACGGATGACAGAGATAACCTCATGGCCTATCAGCAGGTGTGAGGGGGACGCTCGAGCACCGAACGGCTGACCCGAGAACCGCTTAGCTGACTGCAGGCGCCTGCCGCAGGTAGCGCGTATCGACTAGCTGCTGCAACACAAAATCGGCGACATCGGCGCGCGAGATACGCGTCGCCTTAATCGACTTATCCGTGCCACTCAGATAGCTCCCAGTCGCAGGGCCATCGGTAAGCCCGCCTGGCCGCACGATGGTCCAGTCGAGCCCACTGCCACGGATCAGCTGTTCTTGAGCCTCCTTGGCCGCCATGATCTTCTTCAGCGTCAGCTGCATGATCACGCGGAAGAAGGCCGGCACCTGCTCACGACTGTCACCGACACCGAGCGACGTCACTGCGATCAACCGTTTGACCCCCAGTGCGCGCATCACGTCGATGATCTGCTTTGTGCCTTCAGCCTCGATCGGCTCTGCCCCGCCATGACTCCCGAGCACACAAATGACGGTGTCGGTGCCCGTCACACAGCGCTCGACCGCTGCCGAATCGCGGACATCCCCGGCAATGATCTCCAGCCCCTGGACCTGCTCGAGGGCGTCCGGTGAGCGCGCCAGCGCGCGAAAGGCATAGCCCTTCTCAAGTCCCTGATTGAGCACCTGCCGCCCAGTGCCACCGGTTGCGCCAAAGAGTGCGATCTTCATGCCTCTGCAGCCTCTGCGCTGCGCCGGAACAGCATCATGTAGTTCACCGCCATCGAGCCGGTGAAGCTAAATTCACGCGTGAAGGGACTCACGCGCACCCCGGTGCGATCGACCGGGACCAACTGATCCCCGAGCCCGGACGTTAGCTCGTCCGGCTTGACCAGCTTGCGGTAGTGATGCGTGCCCTTCGGCAGCCAGCCCATGATTCGCTCGGCACCAATGATGGCCGTAAGCCAAGCCAGCGGCGTGCGGTTGATGGTGGCAACGACCATCACGCCGCCGGGGCGTACCAGCTGCGCGCAGTCGGCCAGGAACCCTTGGAGATCATCAACGTGCTCGACCACTTCCATATTGAGGACAGCATCGAAGGTGCTTCCCTCCTCGACAAGCTGGCGGGCGGTTGCTAACCGATAGTCGATATCAAGGCCGCTCCAGCCCGCATGGATTTGCGAGACACGGATGTTCTTGTCTGTGATCTCGGTGCCGGTGACGCTGGCTCCGAGTCGCGCCATCGATTCACTGAGGATTCCGCCGCCACAACCGATATCGAGGATCTCCAGGCCCTCGAGCGGCTGTCTTGCCGTCGCGCTGCGGGCGAAGACTCGACAGAGCTGAGCGCGGATATAGTCGACGCGAAACCGGTTCAATCGGTGCAAGGGCCAGAATGGGCCTTGCTCGTCCCACCAACGATGAGCTAAGCGCTCAAAGTAGGCGACTTCGTTCGGGTCGATATCCGGTGCACTGAGGTGAACAGCTGTCATAGCAAAGGATTGGTCCGTTGATACTAGCGGGAAAGGTCGTGCTTGCAGCCGAGAATTGCAAGCCATTCAATCGGCCTGTTGTGCCCAACATCGGGCGTCGGTTAGCCTCGCTCGCTCTCGTCCGCTCACCGCTTGGCGCCAACACCTTGACCATCCCGAGTTTCGAAACGCCCGCACCCGAGGAGCTTGCCGCGGCCCAGGTCCCAGGTCTATCCAAGGACATCGCAGACCTGTCGGCGACGCTCGGCGCACTGCCGCTGCAGTGGGTGGCGGATATCGGCGCCTTCCTCAGCTTCGATCCATCGCTGCTGACCACACCGGAGATGCTCGGTCGCATCCTCTTTCAGGTCCTG
The DNA here is from genome assembly GCF_054919635.1 of Halochromatium sp. NCBI lineage: Bacteria > Pseudomonadati > Pseudomonadota > Gammaproteobacteria > Chromatiales > Chromatiaceae > Halochromatium > Halochromatium sp. The sequence continues at coordinate 6,190 of NZ_JBUDPI010000024.1, forward strand.
CTGCTGATCGGCTCCGCCTTCTTCTCCGGCTCCGAGACCGCCTTGTTCTCGCTCTCGCGCCTCGACCTACAGGAGCTGCGCCGCCGCCGCCATCGCCACATCGACAGGTTGCAAGCCCTGCTCGACCAGCCGCGCCGACTCATCATCTCAGTGCTCTGCGGCAATCAGCTCATCAATATCGCCGCCGTTGCCAACATGACCGGCATCCTGATGGTGCTCTACGGCGAAGAGCGCGCCGGCCTGATCAATGTGCTGATCATGGTGCCGCTGCTGCTGTTGCTCGGCGAGGTCACGCCCAAGACGATCGCCATGTCGAATCCGGTGCGGGTCAGCGCCGGACTGGTGGCCGCACCAATGGGGCTCTGGGTGCGACTCGTGACACCGCTGCGGGTCACGTTGCGGCTCGTCTCGGATCGCGTCACGACCTGGATCGTCGGTCGCGAGATCGCGCCAGCCAACATCCTGCAGATCGATGAGTTTCGCTCATTGGTCGATCAGGTCGCCGACGAGGGTCAGCTCCAGGCCACCGAGCGCACGTTGATCTACCATCTGCTCGATGCCGGCGCGACCGAGATCGTCGAGATCATGACGCCACGCACGCGCATGGCCTTCATCGACGCCGACCTGGCGCTGCCCGAGGCATTGGAGCGGTTCAAGGCGTTGCGCCATTCGCGAGTGCCTGTGTTTCGCGGCCAGCGCGATAATCTGCTCGGCTTCATGCAGCTGGAGGATGTGCTGCCGCTGATGCTGGACAAGCCGGATCTGTCCAACCTCAGTATCGAGAGCCTGTTGCGCCCCTTGGTGGTTGCACCTCCGACGAAACGGGTTGATGAGATCTTCGACTTCTTCCAAGAGCATCACACCCGGGCCGCTTTGGTGATCGACGAGTTCGGCGGCGTCGAGGGCATCATCACCATGCGCGACGTGCTCACCTTCATCTTTGGCCATCTCTCTGGCGAGGCCAAGGGCCAGGCCATGTACCTAGAGCGCGATGAAAACCTCTACGAGGTGCCCGGCGATATGAAGCTGACCGACTTCAACGACCTCACCAACTTTGGCATCTGGGACCCGCGCATGACCACCATCGCCGGTGTTGCCTTCCGACATCTTGACCGGCTACCCCAAGAGGGCGATCGGGTGCAGGTCGAGGATTGTGAGATTCAGGTGTTGGAGATGGACGGTCACCGGATAGCCCGGGTTCGGGTCTCGCGCGGAGGCATCAGCTCAACCGAGCCCGACGACTTAGCCCAGCAGCCAGCCGAAGCCGTTGCCTCGACCGACTCGCACCCGGCAGAGTCGAGTCTGAGCGAGCCAAACCGGCCAGAAGGGGACTAAGCCGATGGACCCAGTCTTTGCCATCCTGCTGATGATCCTGCTCCTGCTGCTCGAGGGCTTCTTTTCTGGCAGCGAGATCGCCTTGGTGCATGCCGATAAGCTCCGGCTGCGCGCCCGAGCCGCGAAAGGCGACCCTGGCGCCGAGCTGGCCCTGCGCATGTTCGAGCGTCCCGAGGTGTTGCTGACGACGACGCTGGTCGGTACCAACATTGCCGTGGTGACGCTGACCACGCTCGGCACCCTGCTGATGATCCAGGGCTTTGGTCCACTGGGCGAGCTCTATGCGTTTCTCATCTTGACGCCCCTGTTGCTCGTCTTTGGCGAGATCGTGCCGAAGAGCGTCTATCAGCAGAAGGCCGACGAGCTGGCCCCCACGGTCGTCTATGTGCTGCGGCTCTTCTCGATTCTGCTCTATCCGCTGGTTTGGATCTTTTCGCTGATCGCACGCGCAGCGGCACGGCTGGTGCGCGGGCCGCGCTCGGCCTCAAGCCTGTTCATCACCCGGCAGCAGTTCAGCACTCTCGTCGATATGGCCGACCGCGGCGCCGAGGTGGAATTGTTCGATCGCAAGCGGATCGAGCGCGCAATCCGCTTTGGCGATACCACCGTTGGTGAGGCGATGGTGCCGCTCGCCGAGATCACCGCACTGAATCACCTACGCAGCACCCACGACGCGGTGCAACTGGTGCGCCAATCCGGCTTCAACCGATTGCCGATCTACCAGGGCAACATCGGCAACGTCATCGGGGTGGTCACCCTCACGGTCTGGGATCTGATGGACGAGGCGGTCAAATCCAAACCGCTCGGCGAGCTGGTGCGTCCGGCACTTTACGTGTCGCCCTTGCAGCTGATCCATGAACTGCTACCGGTGCTGCGCGAGCGCGAAGATCACATGGCCATCGTGGTCGATGAGTTCGGCTCGGCGATCGGCTTGATCTCGATGGAAGACATCCTTGAAGAGGTGGTCGGCGAGATCGAGGTCGGCTATGACTTCGATGAATATCACAAGAAGCGTAAACGCCACTACCAGCGCATCGACCAGGGCCGGTACGTCTTCGACTCGCGGGTGCCGATCTCGGACCTCAATGCCTTGCTCGGCGTCGATCTGCCAGCGACCGAGTTCCATACCGCCGGCGGCTTCATCGAAGCCCGGTTGCGACACATCCCTCAGGTCGGCGAGACTGTGCTCCATGCAGGCTGGCGTTTCACCGTCACTGAGGCGAACGAGCGCGCGGTGCTCAAGCTCAAGGTCGAGCGTTCCTGATTCAAAATCCCAAGCAAGCCCATGCTCGAAACCCTCTCTGCACTCGCGAACCGACTGAGACCGCTAACGCGCCCCTTGGTCGTCGTACTAGTGATGCTACTGATTGGCAGCGCGATCAGCGTGTTCATGCGCGATGTCAGCATCCTACAGACAGCCCTGCCAGCGCTGGTCACCCTGATGCTCTGGGTGATCTGCGCGCTGGTATTTATCCTGGCATTCGTGAAGATACCGGCTCGGCCAAGCGCCGATGTGCACGGCCTGCAGCGTCTTTCTCGCCAACTGAACCGCGGCTTCCACTGGCTGTTGCTCGGCCTTTTTGCGCTAATCACGGTCGCTGCAATCCTGATCAGCAGCCGACTGCTGGTCGAGCTCTAGCCCCCAGCAGCCACAGCTGTGGTTACTCAGTCCTCAGCGCACGCACCTGCTCGAGCAGTGCCGGGTCGTCCCATTCGCGCTCACCAATCGCCTTGTAGACCAGCCGTCCCTCAGGTGACACAACGAAGGTGGTGGGCAATCCGCGCATGGGCCAGCGCTGAGCCACCGTCGAGCCGGTATCGAGGGGAAGCGGAAAGCTGACCGGCACCTGCTCCAAGAACGCCTGCACGGTCTCCGCATCCTCGCCCACATTGATCGCAATCATGCCAATGCCCTCGGCCTCGACCTGTTCCCAAGCACGCTGCATCGCAGGCATCTCAGCACGACACGGCGGACACCAGGTCGCCCAGAAGTTGACGATCAACGGCTTACCTTTGAAATCGGCGAGCTTGTAGATCTCGCCACCGGGTCCCGCCAGCTCAAAATCCGGGGCAGCAGGCTTCTCCGGCATTGGGGTCAATAGCGCCTCGGTGCCCGCCGCGATCGCGGATGCTGCGCTAAAGAGCATCAAAACGGCGACCAACAGGGAGCGAATGCTAAACACTGATCGACTGGGTCTCGCGTGTGATCGGCCATTGCCGACGCGTAGATGCTGCGGTGGCAGGGATCGGTGCAGTACCGATGGGCTCATAGGGGGTCTGCTCATAAGGGGCTTGGTCATCAGTGGTTTGATTAGAGGGGGTCGAGCGAGAACGGCTTCAGCCCCGGTCCTCGTCATCTTGGGTCCTGTCATCATCGAGCCAACTCCTAGCGTGCAGGAACGACAAGGTCCGCAGAGCCGCCGGACTCTTCGAGCGGCGCACCTTGTTGCAGCCGTGCGCGCACCGGGGCGAAGCTACGGCGGTGCTCAATGCAGACCCCGAGCCGATCTAGGGCCTCCAGATGGGCCTTGGTTCCATAGCCCTTGTGTTGGGCAAAACCATAGCCGGGATGGCATTGATCCAGTCTTCGCATCTCGTCATCGCGTGCAACCTTCGCCAAGATCGAGGCGGCAGCAATGGAGAGCTCAGTTCGGTCACCACCCACCACGGCCTGCGACCGGCAGCGCAGGCGGTCTGGACAGCGATTGCCGTCGATCAACGCGAGCGCTGGCTCCACCGCCAAGGCCGCGACCGCGTGGCGCATCGCCAGCAAGGAGGCCTGCAAGATATTGATCCGGTCGATCTCCGCTACATCGACGAAGCTGACCGCCCAGGCGATCGCAGAGGTCTTGATCTCGACTGCCAATTGCTCGCGGCGCGCAGCAGCCAACAACTTCGAGTCGGCAATGCCGGACGGGATGCACGCCGGGTCGAGAATGACCGCCGCGGCGCAGACGGGTCCAGCCAAGGGCCCACGTCCCGCCTCATCGACACCAGCAACCCGTTCATTCAGCACTCGCTCATGCGCTGCCGGCCGCCCAGACACCAGCTCTGGGCGTGGCTCTGGGCGTGGCTGGGGGAACGCTTGGGGGTGCGCTTGGGGATGCGGCTGGTCGGGTGCCAGGGGGAGTGCCCCTGGGAGCGCTGGCACAAGCTGCAATGCGTCCGGCAATCTTGGCTTACTTGGCCTAGGCATTGCCGCACCCTTCAGAGCGATCGATCAGCTCCAGAATCGCCTCAGCGGCGCGGTGCGCGGCATTCTGCCGTAGCTCGAGATGAACCTGCCGGTAGGCCGCTTCAATCTCAGCGCGGCGGCTGCCGTCATCGAGGAGCGCGAGCAATGCCGGTCCCATGAGATCCGCGCGGCAACGCGTCTGGAGAAACTCTGGCGCGAGCTCACGACCGACCAAGAGATTGGCCATTGCGGCATAGCGGACCTTGATCATCCGCAGCCGAGTGACCAGCCAATAGGTTAGCGGGTGCAAGCGATAGGCGACCAGCATCGGTCGCTTGGCGAGCAGCGCTTCGAGCGTCGCGGTTCCGGAAGCGGTCATTATCAGATCAGCGGCCGCCATGACCTCGCGACTGCGGCCATTGACCAGGGTGAGCGGAAGTCCAGGCGCCAGCGCTCGTCGCATCGCCTCGAAGCGCTGGCGCAGCGCGTCCGAGACCATCGGGGCAATAAAACGAAGCCCTGAACGCTGGACGTGGCACCAAGCGGCGGTCTCCAGCATCGGCGGTCCAAGCAGCTCGACCTCGCTACGACGGCTACCGGGCAGCATCGCAATCACGGCTGACGATGAGACCCGCGTCGCAGCAGCGGGAAAGAGCCCTGGCGCTAGCGCAGGGCCGTCAACTCGGGCAGCGACCTTGGCTGCCGGTTCGTGCGCCTCGGCAGCCGCTTCCGCCGCCGACAGCGGCGCATTCAGGTCGGAAGAGCAGGATGCAAGACCTAAAGCGCGGCGCGCGCCATCTCGGTCAGGCTCCAAAGGGATCGCATCGGCTAGCGGATGGCCGATGTAGTGCGCTGGGACATGATGCTCTTGCAGAAAATCGGCCTCAAAAGGAAAGATACAGAGCATGAGGTCGACCGAGCGTCGGATCTGCTTGACCCGACCAGGGCGCCAGGCCCAGACCGTCGGGCTCACTAGATGCACTGTCGGGAGACCTGGAGCGCGCAAGCGACGCTCCAGGCCGAGATTGAAGTCCGGGGCATCGACGCCGATCACAACCGCTGGCTGCAACTGCTGCAACTGTCGCACGAGATCACGCCGCGCCCGCAGCAGGTCTGGCAGCACCTTTGCCACCTCGACGAAGCCCATGACCGAGAGCCGCTCCATCGGCAACAGGGTTTCGCAACCCTCAGCGAGCATCTGCGGTCCAGCAACACCGACGAAGCCTAACTCTGGACGCAGCTGCCGCAGTGCACGGATCAGTAGCGCACCAAGCTGATCCCCTGATGGCTCATTGGCAACGATGCCGATGAGCTGGCGATGAGGACGGCGATGGAGCGACTCCACAGCAATCGGGTCAGCGGACACTGGGGCGTCAGCGGACACTGGAGGATCAGCGGACGATACTGCGTGCACTCGCCCGCAAGAAGGCAACGATGGGCTCAACCACGGATTGGGTCTTCGCCAGCTCGGCGATCGCCTGGGTGGCGTCTTCAAGCTTGAGATTGGATAGATAGAGCAAGCGGTAGGCTCGCCGAATGACGCTGATCTGCTCGCTGGAGAAGGCTCGACGCTTGAGACCCTCGCTATTGATACCGCGCGGCACCGCGGGATGGCCGTCAATCGTGACATAGGGTGGCACGTCCTTGCCGACCACTGAGCCCATCGCGCTGAAACTGTGTGCGCCAATACGGCAGAACTGATGAATGATGGTGAAGCCACCGAGGATAGCCCAGTCTTCAATCACCACATGACCGCCTAGCGAGGCCGCGTTGGCCATGATCACCTGGTCGCCAATGATGCAATCATGGGCCACATGGGTGTAAGCCATGAACAGATTGTCGTTGCCGATACGGGTCTCACCACCACCCTGCACCGTGCCACGGTGGATGGTCGCGGATTCGCGGATGACATTGCGATCACCCAGGGTTAGGGCCGTCGGCTCGCCGCCATATTTCTTGTCCTGCGGGTCCTCACCCACAGACGCGAACTGAAAGACCTGATTGTGCTGACCAATCTGGGTTCGGCCTTTGACGATCGCATGGGGGCCAATCCGGGTGCCACGGCCGACGCTGACATCGGCGCCGATGATGGCGTAGGGTCCGATATGGACATCCTCATCGAGCTGTGCCGACGGATCAACGACCGCGGTTGGATGAATCAAGGCTTAGAAGTCCCGCGCAGTGCACATAATCTCAGCACTTGCCACCATGCGCTCATCGACGCGAGCCTCACCGGAAAACTTCCAGATGCCGCGCTTCACATTATGGACCTTGACATCGAGAAAGAGCTGATCGCCGGGCTCGACAGGACGTTTGAACCGCGCCTTGTCAATGCCAACAAAGTAGTAAAGTGATTTCTCACCGACCTCATCGGGGCGCGACTCCATGGCTAGCAGGCCAGTGGCTTGGGCAAGGGCCTCAATAATCAGCACCCCCGGCATCACCGGACGAACCGGGAAATGACCGGCGAAGTATGGCTCATTGAAGGTTACATTCTTGAGGCCGATTAGCTGCTCATTGGGCTTGAACAATACCACGCGATCGACCAAAAGGAACGGATAACGGTGCGGCAGCAGGCTGAGCACCTTATGGATATCCATCTTAACCAAGACCACCTCCAGACAGCCGGCTGCACGCCAACATCACGATTCTCATCACCTTTCCCGCTGTTGCTCAGTCCGCTTGCTCGCGCTGAGCCTGCTGTAGCTTAGCCACCCGATCCTCGAGTTGGCGAAGACGTTTTGCCATCTCATCGAGGTGCCGAAAGCGGGCTACGTTTCGCCGCCAATCCGCACTCGGCATGGCTGGAATGCCACTGCTATAGACGCCGGGCTCCTCAAACGACCGGGTCACCATGGCCATGCCGGTGAAGTGCACGTCGTCACCGATCTCCAAATGCCCGGCCATGCCAACGGCGCCCGCGATTGTGCAGCCTTCACCGATCCGCGTCGATCCAGAGATCCCCGAGCAAGCCGCCATGGCAGTGTTTGCGCCGATCTCAACGTTGTGCCCAATCTGGATCAGGTTGTCGATCTTAACCCCATTACCGACGACCGTGTCGCCGAGAGCGCCGCGATCCACCGCGCTATTGGTGCCAACCTCAACGTCATCACCAAGACGCACGCGTCCAATCTGCGGGACACGAACCCAGCGCGCACCGTCGCGCGCGAAGCCAAAGCCTTCTCGGCCGATGACCGCACCAGGATGCAATAGTACACGTTTACCAATGATCGTCCGCTCGCAAACCGTCACTGTTGCAACCAGGCGCGTGTTGGCACCGATCACACTGTCGCGCTGAACCACACACTGAGGTCCAATCTCAACCCCGGCATCGATCTGCACGCCATCCTCAATCACAGAGAGCGCACCGATGGATGCCGATGGGTGGATCTGGGCGCTCGACGCGATCACCGCACTTGGGTGCCGACCAGCAGGTGTAGGGGTGCGCGGTCGCAACAATTCAATGGCGCGCGCAAATGCTAAGGTCGGATTGTCGACCAGAAGGCAAGGACAAGGCGCATCGGGAGCCAAGTCCGGGGTCAGAATCACAGCCCCTGCATTGGTGAGACGCAGGACGCCGCGATACCTCTCCGCGGTGACGTAGGTCACAGCGCAAGGGCTTGCGTCGGACAGCGCGCAAACATCGGTGATATCGATTGAAGCGTCGGGGTCGCTCAGCTCGGCGCCGATTCGGGTTGCAAGCTCGGGCAGCAGCATCGTCTGGGCGGTCTCAATGCATCGGCTCGGTCGACTCGAAGCGCTCGACGCCTCAGCGCTTCTCGAACACCTCTTTCAGACGCTCGATCACCTCGTCCGAGATATCGGCACGTGGGCTCGAATAGACCACGCCTTCGCTCAAGATCAGATCGAACCCCTTGTCTTTGGCGACCTGCTCGACAACCTCCTCAACCTGTTGTACGAGCTTGGTGCGAAGATCGCTTTGGCGTAACGCGAAGTCCGCCTGCAACTCCTCCTGCGCATAACGCAGGCGCCGCTCGCGAGCGCGGATGTCGTTGCGTAGGCGCGTCACCTCGTCGGCACGCATCAATGCGCCATCGCGCTCCAAGCGTCTCTCGAGGCGAGCGATATCCTCTTGCTGAGAGGTCAGCTCAGCCTCTCGCTCTTGTGCTTCAGCACTCAACAGATTGCGTGCGGCCTCATATTGCGGTGACTCTTCGACGATGCGGTTTGGATCGATCACAGCAATGCGAAAGAACTCGTCTGCGGCCACCGCCGGCGCCGTCAGGGAAGTCAGCAACACCCAGGTGATCCAGTGATATCTCAACATGGCAGCTTGCGTTTAGAAGTTCTGGCCGAACGAGAACTGGAAGATCTGCTTCTCATCCTGATCTTCGGCGTTAAGCGGAAAGCCCAAGCTCAACGACAGCGCTCCGACCGGAGAGAGCCAAGCAAACGAAAGACCGGTCGAGTAGCGCATCTCCCCGAGATCAAACCCGGTCGGTGTCACGAGCGGATCGGCCTCGGTCCACCAGACGTTACCGAAATCGAAGAACGCACCAAGCCGCACGGTATTCTCAAAACGACCACCGATGGGCGGTGGTGCATAGAGCTCGAGCGAGCCCGTCAACTTCAGATTTCCGCCAACGGGATCTTGATCACCGTCGACCTCCCGTGGTCCGAGCGAAAAGGCATCAAAGCCGCGCACCGATTTCGGTCCGCCAGCAAAGAAATTCTCGAAGAACGGTAGTTGATCGGTATCGCCATAGCCGGCGCCGTAGCCAAGATCACCCTTGATCGCAAAGGTGAAGCGCCGCGTCAGCGGGATATATTGACGGCCTTGCAGATTGAGCCGGTAGTACTGAAGATCGCTACCCGGAATCGCCACCTCGCCGAAGATACGCTGCACGGTTCCGCGGTTCGGGAAGATCGCTGAATCCCGACTGTCCTTGGTGTAGCTAGCGGTGATGAAGAAGTCGTTAAACTTCTCGCCGTTGTCATCGACAAAGTCTTGCGCCAGCAGCGAGGCCCCGCCCGGAAAGAAATGGGTGTACTGATAGCGAAAGCCGAGACCGGCACGACTGGTATCGGAGATCGGCAGTCCGAAATTGACCTCGGCTAGGCCGACGTCGGTTGAGTAATCGGCACCAGTGAGATCATCAAAATTGGTCGCCCGATAACTCAGATCGAAGCCACGACTGATGCCATCGATCGTGTAATAGGGGTTGGTGTAGGCCAGTCGATAGAGCTGCGAGCTGCGGCTCGTATTCAGGGCGAGAGAAACGCGCTTGCCCGTACCCAAGAAGTTGTTCTGGGTCACGCTGGCATTGAACAAGATACCCTGGGATTGAGAGAAGCCGACGCCAGCGAGAAGATTACCAGAGGGTTTTTCCTTCACCGTCACGTCGACATCCACCTGATCAGCGAGACCAGGCACCGCAGGCGTCTCGATCGTCACATTCTCAAAGTAGCCGAGCCGCTGCAGTCGCTCACGCGAGCGCTTGACCAGCTCGGTCGAGAACCAGGCGCGTTCCAGCTGGCGCATCTCGCGACGCAGCACCACGTCCCGGGTGCGCGTATTGCCTTCCATGTTGATCCGGCGCACATAGACCCGCTTGCCTGGATCGACGAAGAAGGTGATGGTCACCTCCTTATTCTCCTCGTCGATCTCTGGGACCGCATTGACATTGGCGAAGGCGTAACCCTCGCTGCCGAGCAGCTCGGAGATCCGCTCGGCGCTCTCGGTGGCCTTGATGCGAGAAAAGTCCTCACCACGACGCAGATGGATCAGCGGAAACAATTGCTCGGTCGGAACCGAGGCCTCGCCGGCAAGCTTGATGTCCTTGACCTTGTAGACATCGCCTTCGTCGATGGCGATGGTCACGTACATACCGTCCTTGTCAGGACTGATCGAGACCTGGGTCGAGGTGATCTGGAAATTGACATACCCGCGATCGAGATAGAAGGATCGCAGATCCTCAAGGTCGCCACCAAGCTTCTGCTTCGAATACTGATCATTCTTGGTGTAGAACGAATACCACTTGGTCGTACCAAGATCGAACTGTTTCAGCAGCTCCTTATCGCTAAAGGCCTCGTTGCCAATGATGTTGATCTGTTTGATGCGCGCCGTTTGACCTTCGGTGATCGCGATTCTGACCGCCACCCGGTTACGCTCAAGCGGAGAAACGGTCGATTCGATATCGACCCCATACTTCCCCGCGGCGAAGTACTGTCGGCGCAGCTCTTGCTCGATGCGATCGAGCATCGCCGGATTGAACACCCGGCCCTCGGCCAGGCCGATCTCTTCAAGGCCCTGCTTGAGCTGATCGGTTTTCAGCGACTTGTTACCTGAGATGTCGATCTGGGCGATGGCCGGTCGCTCGCGCACCACGACGATGAGCACATCGCCTTCGCGCTCGACCTTGACGTCGCTGAAGAATCCGGTTGAGTAGAGCGAGCGGATGATGTTGCCGGTGATGCCCTCGCTCACCCGATCGCCTACCTGCACCGGCAGATAGTTGAAGATGGTGCCAGCGGCAATGCGCTGGAGCCCTTCGACACGGATGTCGGCAACCTCAAAGTCAGCGGCCTGGACGCCCATGGCGAGGAGCAGTACGCCGAAGAGCGCTGCCCGCAATCGGCCTGCTGCGCAGATGGCGCGAGACGACGTCACATTGACCCCCTATACACGCAAAGCATTGACTAGGTCTGAAGACCGGCGTGATCGGGATCGAGAGACAGCATCATGTCCGATGATGGCAAACCCTAGGACCCTACGCCTGCAAAGCGCTCGAGTATAAGGGATTCGCCCAAATCAGCCCAGCAAGATCAGTCAGAGAAGATCAATCTGGCCGGATCGATCGGGCAAGATCAAGCAACAGACGCTACTTTAGGAATCGAGCGATATCGACGTAGAAGGCAAGCGTCATCAGCGAGATCAGCAAGGCGATCCCAATGCGTTGGCCCTGCTCCTGGAGGGCCTCGGGGATCGGTCGTCTGATGACGCCTTCGATGGCAAAGTAGAGAAGGTGACCGCCGTCGAGCACTGGGATCGGAAACAGATTGATCAGACCCAAGCTAACGCTCAACAGAGCAAGGAACTGAACGAACGAGCCTAGGCCGTAGCTGGCTGTCTGGCCAGCGGCATTGGCGATGCCGATCGGGCTGCTAATGTTCTCGACCGATGCCGTGCCGACCAACATCTTGCCAACGATCTGCAAGGTCAAGACCGAGACGTCGACCACCCGCCGCGCCGCCTGGCCAGCCGCTTCGACCGGGCCATAAAGGACCCGGACCTCTTGCTCGGCCAAGAGATCATCGGGGATCTGCACGCCTGCACCGATGCGACCGCTCGGCTCCCCGTCGACCTCGGCCGACCTTGGGCGGATCGCAAGCGATAACTGGTCCCGGCCGCGCTGGACGGTCATGTCGAGGCGTTGATCTGGGTGCGCTTGAACGATCTGCACCAGCTGCTGCCAGTCATCGATCGCGACGCCATCGATCTGTAGAACCTGATCACCCACCTCAAGGCCGGCCTCGGCGGCGGGATCGCCGGGAACGATCTCGCCGATCACCGCAGGGATCACGGGTGAGGCACGGTGCAGACCAATCGCGTCAAGAAAGCCTTGACCAGGCTCTAGTGTTGCAAGATGCTCGCCGTCCAGCACCCGAACCTGCTCGCTGCCATCGTGATCTTGGACTCGTACACTGAGATCATCGCCACTGATCCCCTCGGAGAGGGTGGTTAGCCAGAACGCGCTCCAGGTCGGGGTTGGCCGATCGTCAACGGCGAGTACTAGGTCGCCTGACTCGAAACCGGCCTCGGCCGCGATGCTCCCCCGCGTGACCTCGCCGATCTCTGGCTTCAGCCCCGACTGCCCAGCCATGAATAAGAGCCAGTAGAGCAAGAGGGCAAATAGGAAATTGAAGACCGGCCCGGCAGCGACGATGGCCGATCGCACCCACAACTTCTGCCGATTGAAGGCCTGAGGGAGCTCAGCCTCGGGCACGGGCTCCTCCCGCTCGTCGAGCATCTTGACGTAGCCACCAGCAGGTATCGCCGCAATCACATACTCGGTGGGGTCATCTCGCCGCCGCCAGGTGAGCAAGGGCTTTCCGAAGCCGATCGAGAAACGCAGCACCTTGACACCGAGGCGTCGGGCCACCCAAAAGTGACCGAACTCGTGCACGGTGACGAGTACGAGGATGGCGACCAGGAAGGCGCTGAACTTGATGAGGAGGTCGAGCATATCGACTTAAGCGACCACTTGAGTCAGGTTTTGTTCCGCAATCTGCCGTGCCTGAGCATCAACGGCAAGCACCTGCTCGAGGCCGTTGGCGGCCACAGGCTCGGCCGGCAGCTGATCCATGGTGCGCTCCACCAGCGTCGCGATCTGGGTGAAGCCGATCCGCTCGTCGAGGAAGGCGGCCACCGCAACCTCGTTGGCCGCATTCAATACCACTGGCGAGGTGCCCCCCTCGGCCGCGGCCCGATAGGCCAGCGCAAGACAGGGAAAGCGCTCCAGTGCGGGTGGCTCGAAATCAAGATGAGCGATCGCAAACAGGTCGAGTGCCTCGACACCGGAATCCATCCGCTCTGGCCAGGCCAGGGCATGGGCAATGGGCGTTCGCATGTCCGGATTCCCCAACTGGGCCAAGACCGAACCGTCGGAGTATTGGACCATCGAGTGGATCACGCTCTGTGGATGCACAACCACCTGGATCTTGGCCGGCGAGCTGTTGAACAGCCAGCAGGCCTCGATGATCTCCAGCCCCTTGTTCATCATGGTGGCGGAATCGACCGAGATCTTGCGCCCCATCTGCCAGTTCGGATGGGCACAGGCCTGATCCGGTGTCACCGCCGCCAGTGAATCCGGCGGGGCATCACGGAACGGCCCGCCCGAGGCGGTCAGCAAGATGCGCTCGACCCCACAGTGGCCGAGACCGTCGGCGAAGGTCGGCGGCATGCACTGGAAGATGGCGTTGTGCTCGCTATCGATGGGCAGCAGCAGGGCCTTGTTCTCGATCGCCGCCCGCATCACGATATCACCTGCGACCACCAGTGCCTCTTTGTTGGCCAGCAGGACGCGCTTGCCAGCCCGCGTCGCCGCCAGCGTCGACTGCAACCCGGCTGCCCCGACGATAGCCGCCATCACGTAGTCGGTCTCGGGCAAGGCGGCAATGGTCTCCAACGCCTCGGGACCGGCGAGCACCTCGGGTGGCTGCGGCATGTCCGCAAGCCGCTCGCGCAAGGCAGCGGCAGCGCCGGGATCGACCATCACCGCATAATCGGGCTGCACACGGCGACATTGCTCGGCCATGCGCTCCACATTGCCGTGCGCACTCAGCGCGACGACGCGGAAACGCTCCGGGTGCCTCAGCACCACGTCCAAGGTACTGACACCGATGGAGCCGGTCGAGCCGAGCACCGTGATACCGATCATAGCCTCCCCTCCGTCATTGCCCACCAATAAGCCAGATGTAGCCTAGCGCAAAGATCGGAGCCGCCGCTGTCAGACTGTCGATGCGATCCAGCATGCCGCCATGGCCTGGCAGCAACGCACCGGCGTCCTTGATGCCGCGCCGTCGCTTGAGCAGGCTCTCGAACAGATCGCCGACCACCGACATCACCGCCGCCAAGATGCACATCAGCACCAGCAGCAGCGCCTTCGTCGCGCCTAAGCCAAGCAGGGCGGCAACAGCCGCCCCCCAGACGGCAGCGGCGGCCACGCCAGCATAGACACCAGCGCGCGTCTTACCCGGACTGAGCAACGCCGACAGCTTCACGCGACCAAAACGCCGGCCGCCGAAATAGGCCGCGGTATCCGCAATCCAGATCAACATGAGCAAAGAGAGCGCAACCAGAGGCCCGTCAACGGAAAGCTGGTGCAGCTGTACCAATGCCAACCAAGGTGCTACCAGCACTAACAGACCGAGCAGCAGCAGTGGCGGCTCCAGTCGCGGCGGCTCATCGATGCGGCTAATCAAGGCGAGCCGAACGC
>NZ_JBUDPI010000240.1:0-6115 GCF_054919635.1 Halochromatium sp.
GTACACCTGATTTCGAGTCAGGCCCGTTCGGCCACTCCGGCACCTCTCCTGGGGGACGCTCTGTGTCGCCGTCAGGGTAGAGCGACCGCTTACTATATCACTCTCAGCCAGGTAGACCAATCTGTCGTTGTCGTGTCTGGAGGTCAGGCTCAGGGTGACCGCCAAGTACGCAGCCGCTCGGCATTGACAAACTCCAGGCTGATGCCGAATCGGTCGTGGCGAATCCGCGTTAGGCCGGCGTAGTCGATGCGGATGCGGTACCAATGCTCGGGGTCGGCATCGAGCACGTGGCCGACGATGGCGCGGCTCACGCCAGCGTGGCAGACGATGAGCAGGTGTCGCCCGGGATAGGCGGCGATCTGTCGATCGTAGGCACGGCCGATGCGCTCTTGCAAGGCCTCGAGACGCTCGCCGTCGGGTGGCCGGTTGGCGACCGGGTCCTGACGAAATGCCGCGAAGGCCGCTGGTTCTTGCTCTGCCAGCTCGCTGGGTCGCCGGCCCTCCCAGGCCCCCATCGCAATCTCGCGCAGCTCCGGGTCAACCGCGAGTGGGAGCCCGAGTCGCGCGGCAACCTCGCTTGCGAATTCACGCGCACGCGTCATCGGCGAGCTGAGGATCTGATGCCAGGGCCGCGCGTTGCCGATGGCCTCGCGCATCTGCTGCCAGCCGAGCGCGCTGAGTGGATGATCGACACCTTGCCCGCGAATCATGCGGCCACCACGTGGCTCGCCATGGCGGATCAGGTCGACAATGGTATCTTGACGGGGCACAAGGGTCTCCTTGGCGGTTCGGCGGCGGCTAGCCGCCCCTGGGCGTTGCCTGATTGGGTATTTTATGTTGAATCGAGACAAGACGTATGTTGGCCTTGACGCCGATAGCTACGGTGGCATGACGCCAACCGGCACCATCATCCGCGATGCCCAGGTCTTTGGCCTGATCCCGGAAGGCGAGACCTGCGAAGGCTGGTCGGTATCGCGCATCGAGGCCCTCTATGCGCAGGTGAGCGATGCCTGGCATCCTTACGGCCACCTGGCTTCGCGCCTGCCAGAGGAGCTGCGCGAGCGCCATCGCCGCATCTATGACGCGGCCATTGAGCGCGCCCGTGAGCTGGGCTGGTCCGCCGAGCTGTACGATGACTGAGATGCTTGATGACCCGCTGATCAACCGTCTGCTCGAGCTTGCCCGCGAGCTGACCGAGGGCTCCGAGGACTATCTCGAGCGTCAGGACGACCCGCAGCTCTGGTACAACCGCGGCTATGCCAACGGCATGACGGCCGCGCTGCATGCACTTGGCTATGGGGCGGCGGCCGATGCCGCCATAGCGCCCGATTGCTACGACGCCGCCCGAGACCAGAGTCACCTGCCCTGGGGCAAGGCCTACGAGCACGGGCGCGAGGTGGGCATCCGCGAGACCTATGAGATCACCGGCCATCACCCGCCTGAATCACCCTCTGCAGCCTAGCCCCAAGCACCGCACTCGACCGCCCACCCTCGGGGAGCGCGCAGCACTGGACAAAGAGTCCAGCTGCCTCAACCCGTTTCAGGAATTCGCATGTCTCGACTCATCTCGTTTAACGTCAATGGCATCCGCAGCCGTCCGCACCAGCTCGAAGCCCTGAAGGCGCGGCATGATCCGGATGTGATCGGCATCCAAGAGTCCAAGGTCGCCGACGAAGCGTTTCCGGCTGAAGCCATCGGCGCCCTCGGTTGGCAAGCCGCCTACCATGGCCAAAAGGGCCACTATGGTGTCGCCCTGCTCAGCAAGCGCGAGCCGTTGCGGGTCATCAAGGGTTTCCCGGACGATGGCCTCGATGCCCAGCGGCGTGCCATTACCGGCTTCTACGCCCTCGACGACGGTACCGAGCTGGCCATCATCAATGGCTATTTCCCGCAAGGCGAGAGCCGTGAGCATCCGATCAAGTTCCCCGGCAAGCAGAAATTCTATGCCGATCTGGCGCGCTATCTCCGCGAGCACTTCAGCCCCAGCCAACCGCTGGTGGTCATGGGCGACATGAACGTCGCGCCGCAGGATGCAGACATCGGCATCGGTGCCGACAACGCCAAGCGCTGGCTACGCACCGGCAAGTGCAGCTTCCTGCCCGAGGAGCGTGAATGGCTGCAGACATTGATGGATTGGGGCCTGAGCGATGCCTACCGCTGCATGCATCCGGATCGCGACGACGGCTTCAGCTGGTTCGATTACCGCTCGCGCGGCTTCGAGCGCGAGCCCAAGCGGGGACTGCGCATCGATCTGATCCTGGTCTCAGCGCCGGTGCGCGAGCGGCTGCGTGACGCCGGCATCGACTACGACATCCGCGGCTTGGAGCGGCCCTCGGATCACTGCCCAATCTGGATCGACATCGATTAACGGGTCGACCGACCCCATCCCTTATCAACAGTCAATCACTCAGCCATAGCGCCAACCGTCCTCACCAGAGGGCGATGTAATCGGCCGCACCAGCCAGGAGATCAACATGAGCGATAAGAGCATCTACGACTATCCAGGCCAGGAGATCGATGTCCACTGGGATCAGCGCCTGTGCATTCATATCGGCGAATGTACCCACGCCGATAACAGCCTGTTCGAGGGCGGACGCGACCCCTGGTGTGTCCCCGACGAGGTCTCCACGGCCGAGGTGCGCGAGGTCTGCGAGCGCTGCCCGAGCGGTGCCTTGAGCTACGTCGACAAAGACGGCAGCGGCGAGCAGCCCGCCGCCGAGAACACGGGCCAGGTCGTCTACAACGGTCCGCTCTATCTGACCGGCGAGCTTGAGATCGAGGGCGCACCGGAGGACATGCCGGGCCTGCGCTTCCGCGCCGCGCTCTGCCGCTGTGGAGCCTCGAAGAACAAGCCGTTCTGCGACAACAGCCACATCGAAGCCGGCTTCGAAGACTATGGCGCCATCGGCAAGACCGGGCCCGGGCTCGAGGCCACCGGCGGGCCGCTGAAGATCAAGCCCATGCCAGACGGCCCGCTCAAGGTCGAAGGCAATCTGACGCTCAAAGCGGCCAGCGGGCGGATTGCCTGGCAAGGCACCAAGACCGCACTCTGCCGCTGCGGCGCCTCGAAGAACAAGCCCTTCTGCGATGCCAGCCACCGCGAGGCAGGCTTCAAGTCAGACTGATGCTGCTGTGCGACAAGGTCTCGGTCCGAGGCTGTCAGGGAGCGCCGGATAGGGCGCTCTGACAGTCACTGGTCTGGTGACCCACCTTCTGAGGGTCACCAGAGGAGAGTCACAAGCGCATCGGCCTGCAGACACGCCGGATTCAGGCTGACCTCATCGATCTGGCCTCATTCAGGTGGTTTAGCCATCAGAAGCTGTCTGAAATCCCAATCGCAGCGGCAAATTTCCGTGATTGAGAGGCTTCTAGGGCGGCCAACGCAGCATGTCCAGACAGCTTCTTAGCCGTGGTTACCAGACGCAGAGATGGCGCTAGCTTACAACTGGCGTGGATTAGGTGTTTGGATATCCGGTGCGATGGCTAAGGCACAAGCACTCCTTGGAGCATCGAATCCAGGTCGTGCGCAGAGTGCCGCTCAGCGGGGCCCGGGCTCCGGTCTAGGCTCGGGGCAATCACCTGATCAATGCGGACTGGGATGATCCGATTGGTCATGTCGATCCCGTCGGTGCAGACGCGCACCAGGAGATACCCGGGTGTGTAGCCGATCTGCTGCGAGGCTGAAGCCGGCTGTTTGCTCTCGACACCTTCGATCAGGACCTGCTGCACCGACCCGAGGTGCCGCTCAAGCCAGATGCGCTTCAGGCGCAGACCGAGCGCATGCAGCTCGCGGCTGCGGGCGCGCTTGACGCTCGCAGGGACCTGGTCGGGCATCTCAGCAGCGCTGGTGCCCTCGCGCGGCGAGTAGCCGAAGATGTGCAAGCCGGCGAAGCCGATCTCCTCGACGAAGGCCAGCGTTTGCGCCCATTCCGCGTCGGTCTCGCCCGGAAAGCCGACGATGATGTCGGTGGTGATCGTGAAGTCGGGCTGCACGCTGCGCGCCAGCTCGGCCAAGCGGGCGAACTCGTCGGTCTTGCAACGCCGGGCCATGCGCTTGAGCACGCTGTCGGCACCGCTCTGCAGCGGCAGATGCAGGTGCGGCATCATGCGCGCATCCTCGAACAGCCGCCAGAATCGCTCGGACAGGTCCCAAGGCTCGACTGAGCCCAACCGTATTCGGGACACATCGGTGTCCTTGAGGACAGCTGTTAGAAGCTCACTGAGGCTCGAGCTGCAATCGCTACCGTAGCCGGCGGCATGCACCCCGGTCAGGACCACCTCTTGAATGCCATCGGCGACGAGCTGGTTGACCTCGCGACAGACCTCAGCGATGGGACGGCTGCGTTCTTCGCCGCGGGCGCGGGTCGTGATGCAAAAGCTGCACTGATAGCGACAGCCATCCTGGATCTTGACGAAGGCCCGCTGCCGTCCGCGCGCGAACAGCGCGGATGCGCCGGGCTCGGTCGCCGATTCTGGCATCAGCGGCAGCGCCAATGTCTGCTCGGCGATGGTGACCAGTCGATCCTTATCGCGGTTAGGCACCACCAAATCGATCCCGAGCTCGCCGAGCTGGGTTTGATCAAGCGATACCGCGCAACCGCTGACCACCATCCGCGCGCGCGGATGCTCGCGCTGCAGGCGACGCAGCAGCTTGCGCGACTTGCGTACGGCCTCGACCGTCACGGCACAGGTATTGACCACCACCAGATCGGCCGCATCGCCCTCGCCACTGATGCGGCAGCCGCGCGCCTCGAGCTCGCGCGACCAACCGGTCAGCTCGGCCTCGTTGAGCCGACAGCCCAGGGTGCTCAGCTTAACCCGCATGCGTGATCGACGCGCCCTAACGCCAAGCGCCAGCCTGTCGGCGCGGAATCAGGACCCGCACCTGCTCAGCATTGTCCTTGCGCGCCATCCCCGCGAGGTCGCCATCGGGCGGCACCGGCAGCCGGCGCGTGCTGCTCCCGACCGAGATCTGAACGCGCTCGCGATAGCCGCGACCATCGCCAAAGGTCTCGGAGCGATGCGTCCGCGCATCACGCCGCGTTCGCACCAGCAGGCTCCGTCCGAACGGCCGTACCTGGACATTCTCCGGGGCGAGCCCATTCAAGTCGATGATCAACAGGTAGGCGTCATCGGTCCGCTCCTGCACCATCCGCACTTGATCCGTGCTCCAACGCTGCGCTGCACCTGAATCGGGCAATGGACTCCCATAGGGCGGAGCAGACGGGGGCATAAGCGGCACGCCAGCCGAGCCCCAGGTTGGTCCAGCGAAGGCGTCGATCGCCATCATCAATATGCCAGTGCCGAGCGCTACAACGATGAAGCGCATCATCAACCCACCTGCAAAAGATCGTTTCATCGGACCAGCCCTCTGAACCTGAGCGAAAATTGTTTGGAACCCTGCCCCCTACATTATAGGCAGCCCAGAAGGGCCGAACGGGACTCTCAGCATAAGGTCCGCAAGCCGCCGGACAGGTTCCGCGAGCAGCCGGTTGGCGCCTGGACCTAGGCGCAGACACATCAAGACCTAGGCGCGCAGTCGCCAGGTCGGATGCCCCTCATGATCGATGAGCTGATGTGCCAGGAGCCAATCGCGAGCCTCGGCGGCATCCTGCTCGAACCAGGCCGCCGTGCTGCCAAGCCGAAAGCTATAGCCCCAGGCATCCATGTCGGCAAATAGGCGCTGCGCTCCCACGGCCGCGAGCTCCTCGGCCATCAGCACCTGCAGGTAACAGACCGCGTCCTCCTCGGAACAGTCGCCACCGGCATCGGTGTGCAAGGCCGCGCGGCGTGTGGAATCCATGCACACGAAGTGCGCGGCCTCGTGCAGCGCCGAGTGGACGGGCGTATCGTCGCGCAGATAGATCACCGAGCCGATCAGTCCGGCCTCAGGCGCGCCCCAGTAAGAGCCGGGAATTGCGTCACCAGACGCGACCTGGGCCGGACGTAGCGGCTTGAACCGATGCAGCAACGCATCGATGTCTTGCTGGCAATCGCGGTAACGAAGCATTCGGCCTTCTCCCCTTCTCTTCGGTTGGCACGAGCCGCGCCGAACATGCTAGCTTAGTCGGCTTTGCACGCCTTGCTCACCCTATGCCTGCACTCAGCGTCCATC
>NZ_JBUDPI010000241.1:0-6078 GCF_054919635.1 Halochromatium sp.
CCGCTCTGGCGTGCAGGGTCCGGGTGGCCGAAAATCGCTACAGCGCAAATGTCTCGGCTTGCACCCTGCTTGCTCGAGGTTTCCAGGGTTGAGCCGGTGCCTGATCTCGTCAGCATCGCAGTCGGTCGACTCCCACCAGGCGGTTTCTAGGGTTGAGCTGATGCCTTGTCCGAAACGGGCACGACTTCTGCAGCGTCGCCCGGCTGAAACGGCTGAAACGCCTGAAGCCGTAGCCAAGAAGCCCTCGAGAAGCCAGCACACAGAGCACGAGCCCGGACACAGCCAGGGCACACTCACCCCGTGGAGGAACCATCATGACCCGATCCAAGACTACGCAATACCTGATCGCACTCACCGCCCTGCTCGCCGCTGCGACCACAACGGCTGAGCCACAGGCTGAGACTCAGCAAGGCGACACCAGCGTAATGCCAACGGATCTCGACGGCTATCGGTTCATCAATGCCGTCGCCATCGATGACCCCGATGACCCGTTGCATGGCTTCCATCACTTCTATCTCAACGAGGCCGGGATGCAGGCGTTTCGCGAAGGCGGCCCCTACCCAGTCGGCACCGAGTTCGTTGGGCTGGTCTACGAGATAACCCGGGACGGCCCAATCCGCAACGAAGGCGACGGCAAGGCGATCGCGCTGATGGAGAAGGTCGAGGGGGCCGAGGAGACCGGCGGCTGGCGGTTCGCGTTGCTGGGTCCGGACGGCTCGGCGATGGAGATCGATCCGGCCAAGGACTGCTTCGAGTGCCACACGCAGGTCCGTGAGCGCGATTTCGTCTTCTCGCAGCCGCATCACGTCGGCGAGCTCGGCTGGACGACAACCAAAGGACAGTAAGCAACGGAACAGTAACCAACGGAGACGGCATTGGTCTATGCCCTACTGAAAGCCGTCCATCTATTCGGCGTCGTGCTGCTGGTCGGCAATGTCATCGTGACCCTGGTCTGGAAGCTGGGTGCCGACCGCACCGGTGAGCCGTCGGTGATCGCCTTTGGTCAGCGTTTGGTGACTTTGACCGACTGGTGGTTCACGCTCGGCGGTGTCGTGCTGATCCTGATTGGCGGCTTCGGCGCGGCATGGGTCGCGGGGCTCGATCCTTTCGGGGTGTATTGGCTGTTCTGGGGTCAGGTCCTGTTTATCATTTCGGGGCTGCTTTGGGCGCTGATATTGATCCCGGCCCAGATCCGCCAAGCGCGCCAGGCCAACCGCTTTGCAACCACTGGCCTGATCCCAGCAGATTACTGGCGTGACGCCCGACGCTGGACCTGGTGGGGAATCCTAGCCATCGTGCCGCTGTTGGGCGCAATCTGGATCATGATTGCAAAACCCACAGCGGTGCCGGCGGAGCCGACGGATCGGCTCAATCGCGGCAAGCAGGAACAGATTCCGCGAGCCTGGACGGTAAGCACCGGGCTGGACGGTGAGCACCGAGGCGCAACTGCGGCTTACCCGACGAGCATCCACTTGAATGAGAGCCACTTGGACTAGACCCACTTGAGCTAGAGCCACTCACACTTGACCCAGAGTCACTAACCTGAGAGGTAGCACCCATGATCGAGGTCCGCGAACAGCCCAACAGCAACATCGTCGAGATGACGGTCTCGGGCTCCGTCACCGCCCAGGAGTTCGACAACGCGCTCGCAACCTTCAAGAGCGCTATCGAGCGTCACGGCCGTATCCGCCTCCTCGAGACCGTCGGCGAGCTAGACACCCCACCCATCCCCTGGAACAAGCTCTGGGACGACGTCAAATTCAGCTTTGAGCACCTCAGCGATGTCACCCATGTCGCCGTCGTTGCTGATCAAGGCTGGATTGGCGCCTACGTCAACATGCTCAACCCGCTGATGAAGGCCGAGATCAAGCACTTCAAGCACCCTGAACTGGAGGTTGCCCGGAGCTGGCTGGCCCAGGCGGCCTAGTCATTCAGGGAATGGAGTCCCCTTGTCAGTGAGGTACATCGACAAGGTAGAGAATCAGCGGCGCAGACGCTTTACGCCTCCCTGACGCTTTCAAAGATCTCGCGGGCCAAGTGCTCGCGCGCCGCTGAGCGAAACGCGTCATCCGTCATGACGCGATTGAAGATCTCTTCGTTACCCTCCATGCGCGCGATGAACAGCTCATCGAGGGTGCGATCCAGATAGGCGGCGAAGTTGGTGAGGTTGTTCGCGCGGGCGGCTTCGCTGATGGTCTCGTTCAATTCCGCAGAGGCGCGTATCTGGTCGAAGAACAGCTGATCGGCCGCGTTGAAGTCGGTGCCGAAGCGCTCGTTGAGCCGGTCGATCAGGCTCGACAGCGGTACGGCTTCATCCTTGATGCCGCCGGTACCCAGATCGATTGGCCCCTTCAACGGATAGGCCGTCCCCTCCCCGAGATCGATCGAGCCCTCGGTCATCTGCTGCAGGCGGAAGAAGCGCAGCGCCACTTCGTCAT
The DNA here is from genome assembly GCF_054919635.1 of Halochromatium sp. Classification (NCBI taxonomy): domain Bacteria; kingdom Pseudomonadati; phylum Pseudomonadota; class Gammaproteobacteria; order Chromatiales; family Chromatiaceae; genus Halochromatium; species Halochromatium sp. The sequence goes on from NZ_JBUDPI010000241.1 coordinate 2,439, forward strand.
CCAGCACGAAGGCTTGGCCGTCGCCGCGCGCTGGGAGCTTGGCGAGCAGATTCCTGACGAACGCATACAGCCGCTCGAGGTCGCTGTCCTGGTAGGGAATGATCTGCGACAGGAAGGCGTAGAGGTTGCGGTAGGCCGTCAATTGGCCGCGGAACTGCTCGCGGTCTTCGTCCTCCCGAGTCTCAAAGCGTCGCACCACTGCATCGAGCACGGCATGCATCGCCTGATGGTCGCGCGGAGAGTGATCGGGCTTGGGCCGATACCAGATCTCGGCGAAGACGCTGACATCCGCTGCCGTGAAGATGGCCCACTCGAGCAGTCGGTGTTGCAGCTCGGAGAGGCGGTGTGGATCCGCGTTTTCGCCGACCGGTGTCGTCTCGTAGTAAGGCTTGAAGGCGCGGTAGATGTCATCCTCTTGGTTGATGAAATCGAGCACGAAGGTGCGCGACTTACCAGGCGCGATGCGATTGAGTCGGGACAGGGTCTGCACCGCCTGCACGCCGGACAAGCGCTTGACCACATACATGGTCTGGAGCAGTGGCTGATCGAAGCCGGTCTGGTACTTCTCGGCGACCAGCAGCACCCGGTAGTCGTCGCGTTCGAAGGTCTCTGGCAGCTCGCGTGCGGCGAGGCCGTCGTTCATCGCCACTTCGGTATAGGACGAACCCGGATCTTCCGGGTCCTCGACCGTGCCAGAGAAGGCCACCAGCGAGCGAATACCGCTGTAACCCTGATCCTGGATGTAGCGATCGAAGGCGTGCTTGTATCGCACCGCGGCCAGGCGCGAGCCGGTCACGACCATCGCCTTGGCGCGTCCGCCGAGCTCGTGCATCACGAAACGCCGGAAATGCTCGACGATCACTGTGACGATCTGCGCGATGTTGACCGGGTGCAGCTCCAAAAAGCCCGAGAGCGCCTTGGCGGCCTTGCGGCGGGGTACCTCGGGATCATCCTCGATCTGCTTGATCAGGCCATAAAAGCGCTGATAGGTGGTGTAGTGGGCGAGCACATCGAGGATGAAACCCTCTTCGATGGCTTGGCGCATGCTGTATTCATGGAAGGGTGGCGCGCCGGTCGGACCGGGCTCGTCGAACAGCACAAGGGTCTTGAACTTGGGTGTCGCGGTGAAGGCGAAGAAGCTCAGGTTCGGCTGTCGGCCGCGTTTCAGCGCCTCGCGCAGGCTGGCGATCTTGGCGTCATTGGAGAGGTCATCGCCCTCCTCCTCGGCCCCCTCATCGAGAAACTGGGCGGCAATGGCGGACTCGATCCCATCCTGGTTGAGCAGGCCCTTGAGCGCGACAGCGGTCTCGCCGCTCTGCGACGAATGCGCCTCATCGACGATGACCGCAAAGCGCTTGCCGGCGGTGTCGATCTGCACGCCGGCCCCTTGCTTCTCCAGCGTTGAGAGCGCCTGCGCGATGAAGGGGAATTTCTGGATGGTGGTGATGACGATGGGCGTACCCTGCGACAGGGCGCGGGCGAGCTGTTGGCTGTCCTCATCGATCTTCTCGACCACGCCCGTCTTGTGCTCGAACTGGTAGATGGTCGCCTGCAATTGCTGATCGAGCACCCGGCGGTCGGTGACCACGACGACCGAGTGGAAGACCTTTTCATCCTGCGCGTCGTGCAGGGTAGCAAGGCGATGGGCCAGCCAGGCGATGGTGTTGGACTTGCCGGACCCGGCCGAGTGCTTGACCAGATAGTTGTGGCCCGAGCCATGCGCCTTGGCATGGGCCACCAGTGTGCGCACCGCGTCGCGCTGCTGATAGCGCGGAAAGATCAGGGTCTCCTTGCGCAGAGTGCGGCTGCCCTTGTCGGTCTTGATCTGCTTCTCCTTGACCTCTAGGTGCATGAAGCGCTGCAGGATCTCGAGCAGACTGTCGGCCTGTAGCACCTCGTCCCAGAGGTAGTGCGTCTTCCAGTTGCCCGCCACCGGCGGGTTGCCGGCACCCTGATCATGGCCGCGGTTGAAGGGTAGGAAGTGCGTGTCCTTGCCGTTGAGCCGGGTCGTCATCCAGACCTCGTCCGGGTCAACCGCAAAGTGGACGAGCGCCCGCTTCTTGAACGCGAACAGCAGATCGCGCGCATCGCGCTCCTGTTGGTATTGCCGGATCGCATCGGCGGCGCGCTGGCCGGTCAGCGGATTCTTCAGCTCAGCGGTGGCAACCGGGAGACCGTTGACGGCGAGGGTCAGATCGATGATGCAGCGGCGATGCTGGCCGTCGGGCCGCTTCAGCACCGAGCTGAAGCCGACTTGGCGCGTGATGGTCAGCCGGTTCTTCGCATACTGCGCCGCCGCCTCGGGGTTCATGCGCGTGTTGGGCTGGAAATAGGCCATGCGTAAGGTCTTGCCGTAGCACTTGAAGCCGTGGCGCAGGACGTGCAGCGTACCTTTGAGATCAAGCTCCTTGCTCAGGCTGGACAGGATGGTGGTGGCGGTCTTTGGGCCGAGCAGTGCTTCCAGCGCCTGCCACTTAGCGGGTTGGCTGTCTTGCAGGAAGCCGGTGACGTCGTCAGGAAAGAGCGCGAGGGTTTCGTCGTAGTCTGTCGACCGGCGCTTCTCGTAACCGCCCGCACTCGTCAGACCGAACTCAATGGCGGCCTCAAAGGCCGCTTCATCATGTCCAGGCATCAGCTCTCCCTCGCAAAGTCGTAACGCACCTGCAGTGACCTCAGCATGGCAAAGGTGTTGTGGAAACGCACGCCGAACTGATCGCACACGTCGGGCAACAGGATGCGGCGGCGCGCCCCAGGCTGGGGCTGCTCGTTGGTCGATGACATGGTCGGCTCTGGCGTCATGGCAGGTCCACACCAAGACGGCGTGCGGACTCCTGGAAGGTGCCGCCATGCAGCCCGGTCAAGTCATAGGCATCCTTGAACCCGATCCGTCCCTCCTTGGCCGCGCGCATGACCTGGATGGCAAACAATCGGCCCACACGCAGGTTCTGGCTGTTGTAGAAACTGCCGCCCCCGACGCCCTGGCTCCTCTGCTTTTTCTCGCGCTGGATGTAAGCGTCATAGAAGTCAAAGAACGCCGCACGATCCGTCAGCCCTAGGTCCATGGCCCGGCGTCCGATGACGATGGGGCTGACCTTGAATGCGCTTGCGAGGGACTCGAACGGCGACGCGTCGCGCTTTACTTGCGGCCACAGCGCTCGAAGCTCGGCCGCCGGTACGAGAAATTCAGCGGCAGCACGGTCGCAAAAGGTTTCCACGCGGCCGCCATCAGGAAAGATGCCGGGGAACCCGGACAGCCCCGCCCCTTCGGCGCCAAGCCAGAGGTGCGCTAGCTCATGGGCCAGCGTGAACATCTGGGCCGACTTGGCATCCGCGCCGTTCACGAAGACCAGGGGCGCCAGGTCGTCAGTCAGCGCGAAGCCTCGGAACTCCTCGACATTCAGCCGGCGGTGGGTGTCGTTGCCGACGATGCCATTGATCACCGCGATGACTCCCTGCTCCTCGATGGCGGCGCGTAAGGCGCTCACGGCCTCCGGCCAGGTCCGTACCTGCGCAGCCCAACCGTCACCGAGCCCGAGCAGCCGGCGCATCTCCCGACCGACCGCATCCGGTGCGTCGGACAGGCCGGCGCTGCCGACGAAGGCGAGCGGCTCCGCATCACTATCCAGCCGCTCCTCGCGCA
>NZ_JBUDPI010000242.1:0-6069 GCF_054919635.1 Halochromatium sp.
TCTACGCCGCAGTACGTTGCAGTGCGCGGCCACTGCGTTATCTCGGTGAGTTCATCGAAACCAGCCGCGCGATCGCGCGCGAGCGCTTACGCGGGATTGGCGTTCCCCAGTCTCAGCGGCCTGAGAGCTAGGCCGGCTCCTCGGCACAGAGCCGCGCACAGGTCTCGGCGGCGCGGTTTAGCGTGGTCTCACCGGCGGCACGCAGCACCAGTTTCCGAACCTGAAGCCCTTTCCCGGTAAAGAGATGTGTCGCGGAAGTCACTGATAGGGCGCAATCGCAAGCGCGTCGAGGCGATAGCCGGCATCGCCCATCGCGCTCGAGAAGCGTTCAATGTGAAGGTCCCCCGTCACCCAAACCGTGTCGAAGACACCGCCGCGATAGCTTTTGCCCTCCGGCAAGACGACGTAAACGATCTGGTTGGCGGGCGGAGGCGGCACATGGATGCAAGCGCCAAAGTATGGGACCAACAGGAATGCGCTCAGCTCATATTGATCAAAGGCTAACGGCACCACAAAGCCAGGGAGTTTGACCCGCTGGCCGTCGAGTGCGTCCACAACCGGGGCCTGCTTCCACAAGGCGGTGATCTCGTCCATGATCGCGTCAGCGCGAGGGTCTTCGTCCGAGATCTGATCCAGGCTCTCCTCGTCCCCGCTCAGGCCTTCCAGCAGCTGTTCCGGACGCCACTCCTCAGGGATCAGGGCGTCCCAGTCGAGCTCGGTGACCTCGCCGAGATCTGATTCGTCGACGAGAATCTGTGAATCTTGTGGTCCACAGGCGCTCAGGGTCAAGAGCGTCAGGATGAGCGCCAGGGTGCGCCTAGCTTGCGTTCTGGTCATTGTCGTCGCCTGTATGCGGGTAGCGTCTGGATGCGGGGGTCATGGATGGCGCGACCGACGGCGGTACCATAGAGCATGCGAAAGCGTCCGCCCGCGAGCCCAAGGATCTCGTGGACGGCGTGGTCGAAGAAGCAGCCAATGCCGGTTGCGGAGAGCGACAAGGCCTCCGCTTCCAGATAAAGCACCTGGCCAATGGCGCCGGCCTCCCAGTGGAGAGACCTCCAGGCCGGGGCGCCGAAACGAGCAAGCTCATCGTCGAAGGATGCGATCATAGAGGTGACCAGCGCTCCTTGCGCGGCAATGTCTTGATGACAGTGCACCGCTCGTGCGATCGAACGCGCATCACCGGTCAAGAGGCGATAGAACGGCAGCTCTTCCGGACAGCCGGGAAGGGTTTCCCACTGCGCCTCGCGCGAGACCGCAGCGCGCAGGGCAGGCTCATCCGCGCGGTGCCGCACCAGGAGCGCAAGGCCGGGCTCCAAGCCATCAATGCGGTAAAGAAAGACCACCGGATGCACGCGCGGCCGGTGCGGAAAGGCCGTCCAAAGCGAGGGCGTGAGCGCCGGCAGGAGCGCGCCCAGCATGCGGTACAGTTGCTCGCGGCTCATCCCAGTGTACCCGTCGAAATCGACAGCGCTGCGCCTCCTGCGCACTAGCACGCGCGCCGAGGGCGACGACTCCCACGTCCGCGTGTCGGCCGCGCGCCCGCCTCGGCCGTCATCGATGTCGCCTTGGGGCGATCCCGTGTCACGCGTGGCCCGCTCCACCTCTGCCAGCACCGGCCAATTCTCATGCTCCGACGAGAGCGCATTCGCCGTGCCCGATGCCGGGGGGCACAGGTCTGCCAGGGCCTTGTCGTTGAGCGTGAGGCGGACCGGTCCATCGTCCGCTGCGGCGGGGAGTGGCTCAATCGCCAGGAGGACATCGGCACGCTCGGCCTCGGGCCCGGCGCTGCCATCGAGCGCGAGGAGTCGGTCCGAGTGGTCTGCGGGGAGCCCCCCGACACGGCGCACTCGCCAGCCCATGATGCGGGCGGCAATGGCGATCGATTGCATGGCGTGCCCGACATCATGCATACAGTAGCGAAACGCGCGCTCGCCGTATTTCCACGCCTCGCGCCAGACGATGCTCGACAAGCCAATGACAAAGGCGCCGCTGGGCAGCTGGCGGCACAGGTCTTCGAGAGCAGATGGCGCGATCCATCGCCGCACTTCCACCGCGTGATCACTCGGCGCGTAGTGGAACAGGGCTGGGCGAGCGGTCAGCCCGACGATCGGGCCGACGAGCGCATAAGCCTCGGTCGGGTGGAGGTTGCCGCTCGAGGGGTTACACCGCAACGCCCATTGCGAGTGCCCCGCCCGTTTCCAGGCCGAGATGGCCAGCGAATCGTAGAACAGCTGGGAAAAGGCATCAATGTCGAGGGCGGGGGGCGAGATAGACGCGTTCGAGCGCACCACTGCCCAGGAGGGCTCACTGGCGTGCGATGGCTCGCACAGCGGTAGCGCGATACGCTCCGCGCCATCGTAATGGCGGAACGGATGGGGTTGAGTCTCCCAGTCGAGATAACCGAGCGACGCTGCGAAGCGATCGGGCAGTCGATGCTCGGTCCGTTCGTGATAGCCGATGACGGTAGCGATCTCTGATTGGCGATTGCTCATGGCCCCAAACCCGCCCAACCGTGTTCAGCAAGGCGCCTTCGCCTTTTGAGCCGCATCGCCTCGGCCAGTCTGGCGGCCCCAAGCGGTACGTCGATGAATTGATGTCGCGATAGGTCGTTTGGAACACTTGCGCCCGTCATAGCGCCCTCCTGATCACAGCACGGTGGGATTCGGGGCGTCGCCGTAGACCTGAGTGGGGTCGAAGGTCTTCTCCTTTTCAGCGAAATCGAGCTTGCCCGTCTTGAGCGCCACGGTGCGGTAGAAGCAGCTGCGGTAGCCAACATGGCAGCTCGCTGGTGCGCTGTGTATGCCAGCCCCCAGCGAAACGCGCAGCCAAATGGCATCCTGATCGTCATCGATACGCATCTCGACGACACGCTGGACCAGGCCGCTGGTTGTGCCCTTGTGCCAGAGTACCTGCCGACTGCGGCTCCAATAGTGGGCCTCGCCGGTCAGGATTGTCTTCTCCAAAGCTTCGCGGTTCATATAGCCCAACATCAGCACCTCGCCGCTCGTCGCGTCGGTGGTCACGCAGGCAATCAGACCGTCGCGATCGAACCTTGGGGCAAGCTCCTGACTCTCTTCGACTTGCTCGACGGAGTTGCGGGGCGCAAAGCGAACCGCATCCGTGAGTGGAGCTTCGACTTGATTAAGTGGGTTGCTCATGTGGCTTCTCGTGAAAGTCGACGGGCGCTGTGCAACAGATTCCGCAGCGCTGTTAGGTCGAGAACTCGATCAGCACGCCAATCATCGCCGCGGCGTCGATCAGCGGTTGGTTTAGCATGGCCGCCTTGGTGACGGGAGGGAACAAGCGTAGGTTGCGCGCGGCGAAGGTCATATCAGCCATCTTCCTCCCCAGGCCAGAATCAGGGCAAACAGGATTGCGAATGCCGCCTGTCGTGCAAGGAGTGTCGACGTTGACCGCCAACCGGTTTCCCGCGCAATCGTCATGGCGGTGACTAAACAGGGTAGAAGAACGCCTGCCAGGTAGACCGCCGTCAGCGCCTGTGCCGCTGTCAGGGCAAAGGACGGCCCGGCATCCGCCGCCAGCAGGAGGATGCCGTCTTTGCGGATCGAAGCCAGCACCACGGCCAGAGCCGTCTGGGCAGGTAGGTCGAACAGCCTCATCACAGGGCCCAAGAACTCTGAGGCCAGGTCAAGTGCGCCCACATGGGCTAACAGGGATGCGGTGATACAGATCGCGATGAAAACGGGCATCGCTAGCAACAAGAATTGTCGAATTGTTCCCCAGGCTTCTCGCCACAAGGCTGACAAGGTTGGCCATTGCATAAAGGGCCGGTTGGGTGTCATCAGGACATTCTGCGAGCTACGGGCCTTTGCGCCCGAAGTCAATCGCAGGTAAACAAGGGTCGTGACGAGCAGATACGCTACGAACAGCCACGTCAGCCACAACGCCGAGGTTCCTGTCGCAACAGCCGCCACAGACAGGACAGCCAAGGTGGCTGGAAGCTGGTAGCTGCATGCCGATCCAAAGGCGATGGCGGAGATGGCCGGGCCGCGCGAACAGCTCGAGCAGGAGCGCGTGCTGATCACCGCCGGCACGTTGCAGCCGAACCCCATCATGACGCGCACCACATCTCGGCCGCTCAAACCGAACGGCCGGACGAGCGGATGGAGCGCGACATTGATTCGCTCGATCAATCCACTCGCCTTGTAGGCGCCGAGAATCAGTGCGAACGTCAGGACCGTCGGCAGCGCCCAAACCAGCAGGAAGGGTCCCATGTTGAGTAGCCCGTAACCGAATTCCGCGTGCTGAGCCGTGAGTACGATTTGCAGCCAACTCGGCCATGAGTCGTTCACGGCCGCAATGATTGGTTCGAACCAACGCTCAACGATGGGGTGCAGCATGTCCGCCACGGAGTTCGCGCCGAAGATCGTGGCCAGCAACGGCAGGAAGAGCAGCAGGATCGCCAGAAGTGGGCCGACGATCTGATGCTCCAGCCATCCCGGCTTCGGCTCGATCCGCCACCCCGCTCGAGCCGTCAACGACTCCTTGTCGAATTGCGCGGGGGTGTTAATCGCTTCGGCGATCTCTTGCCAATTGCGGTGGGAAAGCCGGCGCGCATCCACGGGAATGAAGCCGACCCCGGCGTCCGCCGCCAGGCGTTCGATCGTCTCTTGCGCGGCCTGGCCAGACTGCACCCTGTCCCAGTGCGTGACGACCACGGCACCTCGCTTGCCGACAACCAATGGAAGCATGTCGCTTAGGTCCTGATCCAGGCTGGTCGCCTGGACCACTAGGAGAACAACATCGGTTGCCGCGAGCGCAGCCAGTGCCAATCGTGTCGTCTCCGTGTCGGAGCTTCGCAGAATGCCAGGCGTGTCGATATACTCGGTGTTCCCAGATCGATAGCGTTCGACCACGACCGTGGAACCGCGAAAGTTCGTCTCCCCGGCTGAGCGGCCGGTCAGGGACGAAACGAGCTGCGACTTACCAACGCTCTCCTTGCCGATAACCACGATTGTCGAGATTCCTGTCCCAGGACCAGCGCTCGGCTCATTCGGGTTCTTCAAGAGAGAGCTCCATGACAACATTGCTGATGTGAGTAACAAACGACCGCTTGGCCGATCGATCAGAGATCAGCACGTAACCGCTGCTGACGCAGTATTCAACAGAAGCATCGAGCACTTCCGTTCGAGGTTCTAGGATCGTCGCCTTGGCAACGGATTTCTGTACTGTCGTCGCAAAATGGTTCAAAGCATCTTCGATCATGGCGTTACCCCTGTTAAAGAAAAGACATCCGCTAACACACGCACTCCTCGCCGCAGCAGGACAGATCATCGAGATACATGCCCCACTTGCGATAGATCTCTAACCCTTGTGCAGGCAACCCTAGCGAGGTCGCAATGGCCTTGGCAACAACGGCGAATCGTTGTCGATATTTGTAGATAAAGCAGAAGACGTGATTCCCATGACGTACCGCGGGCCCGCAGAGGAACAGGCCCGGCACAAGGGTGGACTCGTCCTGCTCGGTCAGTAAAGGAAAGCCATCGTCTCGCCGCTCAAACAAATCTGCGATGAGCGTGTGACTGCCCTCAAATCCACCTGCCAAGAGTGGGGGCACGCGGGTTTGAAAGCGGCTCCCGTCATCCGTCTTGATCTCGTAGAGATCGTCCACGCGTGCGACGGATTCGATGAGTGAGAACGGAAACAGCTCCACATGAGCAACAAATCGGTCTCTTAGCATCCGTTCGTGCGAATAGGTGGACAGCGCGACACTTGGATCGGAACTCTCTTCCTCCCACGGACATTGTTCGTCGAACAAGCGCACGCGTTTGCCTCGATCCGCCAGGTGGTAGGCCGCGTCGATACCGCTTTCGTAGCCACCGATAACGATATAATCGTCACCTTCAAGCGCCTTATAGCTCGCGATTGTCGCCGTATGCCGACAGAGCTCGCTGCCTACAAACCCCGTCAAACGCGGGTATTGGAACTCGCCAGCGGCCCAAATGATGTGCTTGGCATGAAAGTTCGCATCGGCCGTATGGACGAGAAATTGGCCATCGACCTTTGTGACCCGCATCACATTGGTATGCTGGCAGATCGGAAGTT
>NZ_JBUDPI010000243.1:0-6034 GCF_054919635.1 Halochromatium sp.
GACTCCAGCGTACCCCCCTAATGCTCATCGACTGCTCCGCGCTAATGCGAAACAGATCGCTATAGAGCCGGCGAATCCGTCCTCGCCCGCTCCCATCAGTGGTCCGGGCCTCGCTAGTGAAGAGCGCAGCGAACGCTGAGGCGTTACCGCTGCGGTAAGCATTCTCCAGTTCAGTCAACATTCGTGCTCCAATCCGTTCTGCTTGGTTGGTATCTATTTCCGGCCCAGGCTTCGCCCTTGGCGCCGCGGTTGTCGGCTGAGGCTTAACGCGATTGGTACCCTCTGGCCTTTGCGGTTCAATTGAGAGCGGTGTTTGGATAGACGTCGGCTGTGGCTGTGGCTTTGGCTGTGGCTTTGGCTGGGGCTTTTGCTTTGGTGAGACCGGATTCGTATCTGCGAGAGCGGCCTCGAGCATCGCCTCGAACCGTTCGTCAACCGTGGGATGCGGTTGGAGTCCGTCCGCTGCGAGTGGCTGCTGAGCGCCATCCGGACTTGCCTGGCTGCGCATCTCGGTGATATAGCCGTACAAGATCACCGATTCCGTAATCACCGAGGTCGCTAGTCGCGCGGGCCACAGGGTCGTTGCCGTGTCGCCTTCATTGACAGGCCGAACCGGCGCCTGGACGTCCTCTAAGGGCTCTGCCGTTGCCGCAGTTGTACTATTCAATATACGCGAGGGTTCATTGGGTGATACCGCCTCCGTCTGCGCTCCTCGCTGAGCAGCCAGTGTATTGGGCTGTGATGCCGGAGTGGCACTCCCGCCGAGCCCCTTTAAGTAACGTGGAAACGCCTGCCCCTGTGCAACCTCAGAAGCCGGCCGCGTCAGGCGAAGCGTCGCGGTCTCCTGCTCGCCGCTGATCCAAAAGGCACTCACAACTAACCCGAGTAGCACGAGAACAGCGGCTGAAGATGTCGCACGTTTGGAGCTCGACCAGAATGAGCGGAAACGCCCAAACGTTGGTGTCGCAGAGATGCGATGGTGATCTGCCTGAAAGTAACTGCTTGCATCCAGGCCTTTTGCTGTAGTCCGGTGTCTTCGCAACCCACGATCGTACTGTGCGCGTGCCTCCGCATCGCGCAGCACTCGATAGGCCGCATTGAGACGACTCGAGTAGGCAAGGTCGACGTCATCCACCTCGTCCATACGGTCCGGATGGAACATCCGGATCAGAACCTGATAATTCGACCGAATATCCTCGCTGTGACTCTTGCGGGTCAATCCAAGGCAACGATAATGATCAGCCGCAGGGTTCAGCAGCGCATGCCGGACAAAGAAACGGGCGGCCTCATAAAGCTCCTCTGGTTCGGTTGAGAGTTGTTCCGCGGTTTCCTCAATGCGAGCGCTTGAGAGCGCAGCGCCCAGATCGGAAACCATGCCAGAAAAGCCTTTTGGCAGGGGCAGCTCGATATCAGCGACATGGCTATAGTCGAGCGGCCTGCGATAGTAGTTGAGCGCGAGCTCAACCAATGGCGGCACCATGAGTGCTCCGGTCTATGCCGGTTCCTGTTGCGGTAGGGCGGCCTTGTTATCGCCCTTGCCACCGTAATCGTAAAGATAGTTATAGTTATAGCCATAGCCATAGCCATAGCCATAGCCATAGCCATAGCCCTGGCCGGGTCGTCCGACCTTGTTAAGCAAAGAGCCCATGATTCGAGCGCTCGCTTGGTGCAGCCGTCGAATCGAGCCTTCCAGGTCGCGCGTCCGGGTGCCCCCGGGCTCAACGACGAAGATGGTGGCCTTGGCCAGGTTGGCCAGCACCAGCGCGTCAGCAAGACCAATCACTGGCGGTCCATCGATAATGACGCGGTCGAAACGCTCTGCGGAGTGGCTGAGGAGGTCGACCATCTTTGCGGTCGACAACAGTTCGACCGGATTCGGTGGTAGCGGTCCGCTAGTAATCGTGAACAACCGCAGGACTTGGGTAGGCTGAGCGATCTCTGCTGGTTTTGCATCGCCGGCAAGATGGTTAGTCAGGCCAGTTGAATTCGGCAGCCCGAAAACTCGATGAAGTGACGGATTGCGCAGATCGCAATCGATTAGCAACACTTTATCGCCGGCCTGCGCGAAGGCGATAGCGGTGCTGACCGCAGTTGTGGTCTTCCCTTCACGCGGGCCAGGGCTGGTGAAGTGCATGATGCGCGGTGCGCCGTCGGCGGTTGAGAAGAGTAAAGAGGTGCGCAAGGAGCGTACCGCTTCGGCCACCGCGCTCTTTGGGTCTTTGTAAGCGATCAGAGGCAGCTCTTCGTCGGTCAAGCCGATCGCTCGGGCCGACACATGTGGTAGCAGGCTTAACACTGGAGCACCGACGCGACGTTCAATACCGTCAGCCGATTTTACCGTGTCATCTAGGCTATTGAGTAGAAACGCTAGGCCAGCACCGAGGAACAGGCCGAGCACCAGGGCGATCGCAAGATTCTTGCGCAGATCTGGCTTATAGGGCCGCAACGGCACCGTTGCAGCATCAACAACCGAGATGTTGTTTTCACCGACACCCGCTGCGACGCCAACTTCCTTCATACGCTGCAAGAGTCCATCATAGAGTTCGCGATTGGTCTGCACCTCACGCTTGAGGGTCTCGTAATCTGTCGTGCGATCTTGCAACAGGAGCGCCTCATCCTTCGCTTCTTGGATGCGTTGGCGTAGCTTCGCCTCCTCACGAATACGAGCCTCGAAGGTTGCACGGACGCTCTCGCGGATCGAGGCCGTTTCGCGCGCAATCTCAGCGTCGATCTCGGAGATTTGCCGCTGTAGTTTTTGCATCGCCGGATAACCCGGCTTGAAGGTTTCGAGCTGTTGCTGGTAATCGGCCTGAAGATCGCTTCGGCGCTGTTTAAGGCGTTGAATGAGCTCGCTGTCCTGGAGGCTAGGCGCGCCGCCTGAGCTGGCCTCGAGCAGTTCCTGATACTCGGACTCGGCCGCAAAGCGCGCAGCCTCGGCCGTAACCAGGTTTGAGTTCATTTCCCGCAATTGATTGCGTAAGATCTCCAGACGGTCTTCGAAATTGACGATCTGTCGTTCGCGTGCGTATGCAACAAAACGTTTCTCCGATTCCTCTAAGGTTGCTCGAGCCTGCGCGAGTTGTTCCTGGAGAAACTGCTTTGCATAAGAAGATGCGTCATAACGTCGTTCGAGATTCAGATTGATAAAGTTGGTCGCGATTGCGTTGGCAATGGCTGCTGCCTCACCCGGGAAAGGGCTCTCGTACTCAACCCGTACCAACCGAGAATTACGCACCGGTGCAATCGTTAGGTTTGCGAGCAGAAGGTTTTCTTCGCTTTTTCGCCGTGCCTGTTCACGATCGGCGAGCGGTAGGTTGTCCCCTTCAGTTTCGGCCGCGGAGAAGGTGGCGATGATCCCCTTCAAAGACTGCTTAACCCCCTCCAGAAACGATGGCTCCGCTGGTGTTGCGGCATTGTCAATCGCACGCAAACCGACCTGTTCAATTACTCGGCGAACGAGACTTCGGCTCTGAAGCAGCTCGTACTGTGTTGTGTAAAACTCCGCATCACGCATGCCAGCGCTCCCTTCAGCCGTGACGTCTCCGTACTCGACGATGCGATTGCTGGTTCTGTCGATCTGAACCAGGGTTGACGCTTTATAGATAGGCGTCGTATTAAATGTTGCAACCAGCGCAAGACCAAGCGCCAGGGCCACCACCAGGGCGATGGTCCATTTGTAGCGCAGCAGGATGTGCCAGTATTCCCGCAGGTCGATCGCGTCATCATCAATCGCCTGCTCGGCGCTGGGCGAACCCGGACTATAGTGCTGGGGCAGGTCTAATTGAGGGACATCCTGTAATGCACGCGATGGCTTGCCAGGCGAGGGTAACTGGGCTGCTTCGGTCATTTGTTCACGTGCTTAACAGTAGGGTATTGCGGCGTAGGTGTTGATCCGCGATCAGGGTCTTAACGCCTAGTTGCAGCGAACGCTAGGTTCTTACAATGGAATTGCGGAGAAACGGACAAATCCGCGGACGGTATCCCACAGGTTGCGCGTGAAGACTTTAGAACCGGACTCAGGAACCAGGATCTTATCATTGGCGACGAGCTGGGGATCTGCAAGCTCACCAGCCTGGATGGCTCTCAAGTCTATAACGTAAGCGCTGAGCTTGTTGTTCTCTCCCGTCCTAAACACGATCACTTCGCGGTCGTCTGCCGTTTTCGAGACGCCGCCGGCGAGCGCAACCGCCTGCATCAGTGTGGTCTGACCGGTCATCGGAAACACGCCGGATTTTTTCACCTCGCCGCCCACCGTGATGTTCATGTTGGCATACTCAGAGACGAAAATATCCACTTGCGGATCTTGAAGGTAGTTGGTGCCGAGCGCTTGCTCGATCTTCCGTTCGGCCTGCTCAGTTGTCAGCCCGACAACAGGTACGGCACCAATGAGAGGCATCACAATCGATCCTGAGGGATTTACTCGCTCCTCGGTCGAGAGATCCTCAACCTGGAATACGGTCACCTTGAGGACATCGCCGGCGCTGATGTAGTGGGTATAGCCGCCGTTTTGGCTTGGCGGTAGACCGACCGTCGCCGGTATCATGTCGCTGTTATCATCTGTCGGCGCAACGTCAGAGGCTGATGCAGGCGTTGTCGGCAGAGTTGAGGATGGTCGCGACCCAGACGCACAGCCGGACAGAGCAGTGATGGCTAACAAGACGACTAAGAAGTAGTGAAAGCTAAGCATAGGTGCATCCACGCGTCGAGTCCAAGATAGTTGAAGCCGATTTCGCTAAGTGGGTTGGTCACATCTCCCTTATCTAGGGAACCGATGATCTATCCACCCAATCGGGGTCTGAGTGGCTAGCGAGGCCGATTTTTGGAATAGTGCGAGTTATTCTCGATAAAAATGGCTGATTGGAGCCGATTGCATCTCATTTCTGCCCGGCGCCCGGATATTGGGCGCACCTCTCCTGTCACTGGCCCAACAATGGCTTGCGCAGCAGGTAGAGGTTGGCCAGTGCAAACAGCATTTCCCAGTGCACGCTGTTCTTCTTCAGCCCCTTGTAGCGCACCTTCTTGTGGCCGAAGAGGTTCTTGACCACGTGGAAGGGATGCTCGACCCGGGAGCGGATCTGGGCCTTACGCCGCTCGAATGCGCGTGTGAGGTCTTTCAGGGTGCCGTCGGCCATTGTCTTGACTTGGCTGCGCTTGGCGGCGATGAACCAGTCGATCTCGCGGCTGTTGAGCGCTTCGCCCTTCTCAGCGCCGAGATAGCCCGCATCGGCAAAGACCTGCGTCTCTTCGCCGTGCAGCAGGTGCTCGGTGGCGTTGATATCGGCGACATTGGCCGCCGTGCAGTGCACGCTGTGCACCGCGCCACTGTCACGGTCGGTGCCGAT
Organism: Halochromatium sp.; assembly: GCF_054919635.1. Classification (NCBI taxonomy): domain Bacteria; kingdom Pseudomonadati; phylum Pseudomonadota; class Gammaproteobacteria; order Chromatiales; family Chromatiaceae; genus Halochromatium; species Halochromatium sp. Next base: position 5,343 of record NZ_JBUDPI010000243.1, read on the forward strand.
GTGCGCCTTCATGCCAAAATACCATTGGTTGCCCTTGCGCGTGGAGTGCATCTCAGGATCGCGCTGTTTCTTGGCGTTCTTGGTCGAGCACGGGGCGGCGACGATGGTGGCATCGACCAGGGTGCCTTGACTGAGCAGCAGCCCGCGTGCTTTCAGACCGGCGTTGACCCGCTCGAGCAGCGCTTGGCCGAGCGCGTTGGCCTCGAGCAGGCGGCGGAATTTGGGCAGGGTGGTGGCATCGGGCACCGAGCTCTGCAGCAGGTCGATGCCAAGAAAGCCACGAAAGGCTTGGCTGTCGTAGACGGCGTCTTCGAGCGCCTCGTCGGCCAAGGCGAACCACTGCTGCAGGAAGTACAGGCGCAGCATGCGCTCAAGCGGCACCGGTGGGCGCCCGCGGCCGCGTCCATGCTCCTGGTAATAATAGGGGCGCACCACCTCCAGCAGCTCCTCCCAGGGCACGACCTGCTCCATCTCGGTGAGGAACCGGTCCCGGCGCGTGCGCTTGCGTTTGTTGGCGTACTCGACCTGGGAGAAGGTCAGTTGTTGGTGCATCCTGAGGGCTCCAGACCAGGTGGGACGGGCGCTGCTTAGGATATCAGCCTGGCCCTATCGATGGCTGGAATAAATCATCGTTTCCCTAGGTCTGCACAGGCTTTGCCGACGGCAGCGCCAAGATAAAAACCGCGCATGGA
>NZ_JBUDPI010000244.1:0-6023 GCF_054919635.1 Halochromatium sp.
TCGGGGTCCGGTCGAAATCCAGCAGCTCGATCAGATCGATCAGCCGCTCGTCGATATCGAGTAGCGACATGTGACAGCCGAAGCAGCCGGCAAGCGAGGCCGTCGCTACGCGCAACTTAGGAGCAGGTGCCTTGGCAGTGCTCGCTGTGTGAAGCCTCTGGTCAGTGCGAACATCGGTGCGCTCCATCAGGCATCCTCCTCCGCGTTTGCAGAGAGGCTCGGGGCTCTGGCCACACGCCTGCTCGTGACCCTGGCGCTGTACTCCTCTGCCCCGAGCCGCACCGCATCGCCCACCCGGCTGATCGGCTCGCGGTCATAGAGGCGCTCGCCGATCGGCACCCGGTAACCCTGGCGCTCTGGCGCGTCGCCAGTGCCGGGGCGCGGCAAGATGGCACCGACCGGACAGCTGTGCGCAGCCCGATCGCCCCGCTCCAGCCAGCTATCGCCAAGCTGCCCGCTGGGTGAATCGACGATCAGGCGCGAGTCCAGTCCCCGACCCGCGATCGCGAACACGCGCTTCTGATCCAGGGTGCGGCTCGCGCGCACGCAGCGCTCGCAGAGGATGCAGCGATTGCGGTCCAGCACGAAGTGCGGATGCGAGGCGTCGAGCTCGCGCTCAGGGAAGCACTGCTTGAAACGTGGCTCCAGCATGCCGCAGTAGTAGGCCACCGCCTGCAGCTGACAGGCACCGCTGCGCTCGCAGGCCGGACAGACGTGATTACCCTCGACGAACAGCATCTGTAGCACAGCGACCCGCAATGCCCGAACCGCCTCGGTCTCGCTCTCGACCTCGAGCCCAGCCGACGCCGGGGTAATACAGGAGGCCAGCTCCCGCCCGTTGACCCGGACCAGGCAGACGCGGCAGCTCCCATGCGGCGCCAGCGCCGGATGATGACAGAGGTGTGGGATATAGACCCCGGCCGCCATGGCCGCATCCAGAATGGTCTGGCCCGCCTGGAATGGGATCTGCTCGCCGTCGAGACGGAAGCTACCTTCGGTTGTCGTCATCGATCATCTCCTGATGGAGCATCGCCTTGCTGCCCTCGTTCTGTTGCCCTGATGCCGGGCCTGGGCGCTTCCTCAGCTCGCTGCTGAGACCAGCGGCTCCGGGTCGAGGTGAGCAGCAGCATCATCACGCCCGGTGAGCCGGCGCGCCTCGGATAACGCAGCGTCGAGATCAAAGGATGGGGTATGCGCTGCGCTCGCCAGCGGCTCCTGATACAGCTGTGGGAACTTGTCCAGCGTCTGCAACAGGTGATTCGGTGCTGTATGCCCGAGGCCACAGTGGCTGGCGCGGCGCATCACGTCAGCGATCTGTCGCATCTCTTCAAGGTCATGCGCGCAGGCGCGACCGACCGCGACCTTCTCGATCAGGTCGCGCAGCAGCACCCCGCCGACCCGGCAGGGGGTACAGAAGCCACAACTCTCATGGACGAAGAACTCGGCAAAGTTGCGCACCATCTCCAGCAGATCCCGGCGCTGGTCGAAGATCATGAACGAGCCCGCGGTCGGTAGATCCTCAAATGCCAAGACCCGATCCAGCTCATCGGCGCCCAGCGTCGAGCCCGCGGCCCCGGAGACCTGAACTGCCTGCACATCCTTGGCACCGCAGAGATCGAGCACCTCGCGCACCGAGGTGCCAAAAGGCACCTCATAGACACCGGGCAAGGCGCAATCGCCGCTGACGCTAAGGATCTTGCTGCCGGGCGAGCGGTCCGTGCCCTCGCTGCGGAGCCATTCACCGCCATGCTCGGCGACACGGGCAGCGGCGAGGAAGGTCTCGACGTTATTGACCACGGTCGGTCGGTACAGATAGCCCGCGGTCACCGGGAACGGCGGTCGCTTGCGGGTCACTCCACGCTTCCCCTCGAGCGACTCGATCAGCGCCGATTCCTCACCGCAGACGTAGGCGCCCGCGCCCAGGTGGATCTGAATATCGAAGTCGAAAGGGTCATCGACCGCTTCCGTCCCGCCGCGCGCTCGGCTTCCCGCCCCGATCTGGTTGCCCAGCAGCCCGAGCTCACGGCGCCGTTGCAGCACCGCCTCCAAGTGCTCGAGCAGGTAGCGATATTCGCCGCGGAGATAGAGAAAGCCCTCACGCGCACCGACGATGCCGGCGCAGAGCGTCATCCCCTCGATCACCTGATCGGCATAGGAGGTCAAGAGCACCCGATCCTTAAAGGTACCGGGCTCACCCTCATCGGCGTTGCAGACCACGACCTTGTCGGAGCGGCCAGTCTTGCGGCCAGTCTCGCGACAGGCGCGCCACTTGAGCGCAGTCGTAAAGCCGGCCCCACCGCGTCCGCGCAGCCCAGAGCGCTCGATCTCGGCCAGCACCGCCTCGCCGCCCCGCACGAACAGCGCCGAGAGGCCTGCATCGCGCACCTCGAGGTCGCTCAAGAGCCGGCCGGCCCGATGCACGTTGTTGGAGACAGCAAAATACTCCCGCGGCCAGTGTTGAAGCGGCACCCGGGTGTTGACCAGGGCAGCGATGTGGCGAATGCGCTCTTCGTCCAGATTCGGGATGGCAAAGCCGTTCACCAACAAGGCTGGCGCTTGATCGCACATCCCGGTACAGGAGGTCAGATCGACAGTGGCGCGACCATCGGCGCGGGGCACACCCAGGTCGACGCCGAGCCGATCACAGAGCAGCTGCATCAGGCGCTGGTTGCCCAGCATCCGGTCGGTGATATTGTCACTGAACAGAATGTCGAACTGGCCGCGCGGGCTGCGGTGTAAGAAGGCATAGAAGTCGATCGCAGCCAGGCATTGCGCCCGCGTCACATCGAGGGCGTCCATCAGCTTACGAATACCGGCCTCTGGAATGAACGAGAATGTCTGCTGCAGAGCAATCAGGTGCTGAAGCACATGCGCTGGACGACGGCCAAGACGGGCCAATGAGCGCTCAACAACCCGGGCCACCTGCTGCGGGTCTGGGTCCGGGTCCGGCTCCAGCGCCTGCCTCGGCATCGGCATCGGCTCGCCGGGCCTTGACCCGGTCTGCGCCTGCGCACGAGCGCTCGGCCGTTCGGTCAACACGCCTACAGGGCTGGCCTGATGCATGACGCCTCCGTTAGAAAATCATTAAATAGATCCACAGTATAGTCAGTGGCCCTAACTTCGCCGGCCTTCCGCCAGAAAAGGCATAAAGGAATTTGAAAAACAACGATCTAAAGACTCAATCCAGAGGATAGGTCGAAACAAGATTACAGTTTGTCCATGTCCTCTTGCAAAGCCGCCACCCCTGCTCTACTTTACATAACGCAGGCGGCCAACACGGCGTCTGCAGCAAACCGGCGGTTCCTCGGGAACGCCAACTCAACCCATATTGCTCATTTGGAGGATATGACGATGACAACCATCGACTTCTCACCGCTGTTCCGCTCGATGATCGGCTTCGACCGGATGGCGCCCTCGCTCGAGAATGCGTATCGCACCGAGGCCGGCGGCTATCCGCCCTATAATGTCGAGGTCGAGGACGAGAATAAGTACCGCATCACCATGGCGGTGGCGGGCTTTGCCGAGAGCGATCTTGGTCTCGAGACCAAGGAGAATCTGCTCACGGTCACCGGCTCGCGCAAGCAGGACGACGATGAAGACGCTCGGCGCTACCTCTATCGGGGTATCGCGACCCGTAGCTTCGAGCGTCGCTTCCAGCTCGCCGACTATGTGAAGGTGGTCGACGCAAGGCTCGAGAACGGGCTCTTGCACATCGACCTGGTGCGTGAGGTGCCAGAGGCCATGAAGCCGCGCAAGATCGAGATCCGCGGTGATAGTGGACGCTACATCGAGGGCACCAGTACCCAGGAGGACGTGCGCGCTGCTGCATAACGGCGAGCAGCCGCCCTGATCCCTGCATCGGCTAGCCTCTGCGGCTAGTCCCACAAGGGATCAGCTCCAGCGGTAACTGACGCAAAGGCCGGACAACTGTCCGGCCTTTTTCGTTGGGATCGCTTTAACTGAGACAGCTTCCGCCTCGTCCTGACACGAGGCTCGTGTGCACTTTATCCACAGCTCAGCCCACAGCGACATAGAAACATGAAGAACATCACCTTCAGCGCAGACGAGCACTTGATCGAGGCAGCAGATACTCGCGCGCAGGCCGAACGCACGACTCTCAATGATCCATTTCGAGCTTGGCGAAGAGACGATGCTCGGCAAACTGAACGGCTCGCTGACGATGACAGGCTGATGCAGGACCTGCGAGCAAGATGCGAGTTGGCCGGAAGCTGAGCCGAGACGAGATCAATGAGCACAGCGCGCATCAGACCGAGAAGCATGCAATCAGGTCGTTCAAGAACGCGAGACCGCGCTCGGTCGGCTGAATCAGCCTCTGGCCAGAGGTCTCCGAGCAGGAGACCAATCCAAGCTCAGTGGCAGCGCGCAAGCCGGGCTCGAGACGGTGAGCACCAAGGCCCGTGCCGCGCTCGAACTCTATGGCCGTAAAGCCATCGACCAGCCGAAAGGCATTCAACACAAACTCCTCCAGCAGGTCCTGCTCAGACAGGGTCCGCACCGAGCTCGTCGGATCGCGAGCATTGACACTTGCGCTAAGATAGGCATCTGGATGACGCCGTTTTGCTCGGCGCTCAACGCTTCCTGAGCGCGCATCGCTCAGCTTCCCATGCGCCCCAGCGCCAATGCCAAGATAATCACCGAAGCGCCAGTAGTTCAGGTTGTGGCGACAACGCTGGCCTGGCTGCGCAAAGGCAGAGATCTCATACCGCTCGAAACCAGCTGCAGCTAGTAGCTCCAACCCCTGCTGCTGGATTGCATCGGCCAGATCAGGGTCAGGCAACGCAGGTGGCCGCTGATAGAACGCGGTGTTCGGCTCCAGGGTCAGCTCATAGTAAGAAAGGTGTGTCGGCTCCAGTGCAATGAGCCTCTCCAAGTCACCGCGCGCCGCCAGGAGATCCTGCCCTGGCAGTGCGAACATCAGATCGAGGTTGAGGTTGCTCATCCCAGTCGCGCGTGCCGCTGCGACCGCGCGCAGCGCATCCTCTGGCGTATGGATGCGCCCGAGCCGCCCAAGCACCTCAGCCGAGAGCGATTGCACCCCGATCGATAGCCGATTCACGCCGGCCTCGGCATAACCGGCGAAGTGCGCCTGATCGACCGTCCCCGGATTCGCCTCCAGCGTGATCTCGACATCGCTGGACAGCTCGAGCCGCGCCCTCACCCCAGCGAGCAGCCGCTTTATCGCGGCTCCCGACAACAGGCTCGGCGTCCCACCACCGATGAAGATCGAGATCAGCGGCCGTGCGGGGCCAGTCGCGAGCCGTTCGCACTCCAGGTCGAGGTCCCGCAGCACCGCGTCGACATAGGCGGCCTCTGGTAGCCCAGTGTCACGTGCGGCATGCGAATTGAAATCGCAGTAGGGACATTTGCGCACACACCAAGGCATGTGCACATAGAGCGCTAATGGCGGTGGCCTTACTAAGGGAAGGGCCAAGGCTTGACTCCGGCTCACCGCCTGCACGCAAGATCGATCCGGCCAGCGATCAAGGTAGAGGCGATTTCTGCCAAGATTCGCGGGCACAGAGAGCAGCGCAAACGCCTGCTCCGGCGTTACCGTGACACAAGCAATTCATCGTCCAGGGTGACGACGCGCCATGGACGTTAGCCGGACAACTGATCACGCGCTTGCAGATAGGCCAGCTCCGAAACCGCACTCCACTCCTTGGAGCTGGTCAGAAACTTCTGGTAGGACGCATAGGTCTTGCGCGAGAAGGCGTCCTTCTCGGCGATCTCGGCGACAACCTCATTCGAGAGCTTGCGCAGCTCCAACAGCACATCATCCGGATATCTTCTCAACTCCACCCCATGTTCGCTCAGCAGCGTCTGTAACGCTGCCGGATTGCGCGCCGTGTACTCTGCGAGCACGTCCTGATTCGCAACCTTGCAGGCATTGAGCACGATTGCCTGAAGATCATCCGGCAAGGCGTCAAAGACCTCCTTGTTGATAAACGCCTCCAGTGTTGTGCCCGGCTCGTGCCAACCCGGGTCGTAATAGTACTTGGCAG
>NZ_JBUDPI010000245.1:0-6011 GCF_054919635.1 Halochromatium sp.
GGCGCTCAGGCGCGAGAGTTCGCGGTTGATTTCCTTGAAGCGTGCCTTCGCCTCTCGTGGTAGATCAACGCCCGCCAGATGCATGTCTCTAAGAGCGTTGGCGAGCATCTTGTGTTGTGCAGAATCGAGCGTGTCGCCATCGAAGACCTGCTTGTAGCCGCGGTACAGGGACTCGTTATGGCCGACTTCCGTGGCGTATTCGCTGAGCTTAGGCAGACAGGCGTTGTAGGCTGCTCTCAGGGCGTCGGAGCTCATCACAGCGTTGAGATGACTCACGGGGGACCAGGCCCGTGCGAGCCGATCGTCTTCTTCTTCCAGAGGCTGTACCAGCGACTCCCATGTTGCTTCACTGGTGTCAGCGGTCAGGGTCTTCACCAGGCGCCTGCCGTCGGCTAAGAGCGCGTCAATCGCGGGCTCGACCTGCTCCGGCGTGATGGCGTTGAAGGCAGGATGAGGAGCGTCACTGAGAAGCGGATTTTGCATGGGACACCAGAAAACAGTCGTGCGCTTGTCTGCGCGAGCTTTCATCCTAGATGTCGATTCCCAGCTCGGGTTTCAAAGCCGTTCGGCTGGTGTGGCTCTGATGTGCCCAGTTGGGTCAGGAAGCCGAGTTGGTCAGAACACCTAGTTGGTTAGAAAACCGCTGTTCTCGATCTCTGGCACCCGGCCACTGCGGAGCATCCGGACCTGATCCCGCTCTGGCCGGGGTTTGAACAGGCGCGGCACGCAGAGGTAATGCCGCCAGAGCTCCTCGCGAGCAGGGTTGTCTTGCGATCTTGTGATTGGCTGCCAGTCATCTGCGCCCGTTGCGGGCTTGAAGCGGTCATTGTGACCGAAGGCGTAGATGCGATAGGCCCCATTGGGGGTGCAGCGAATGCCTTCGAAGCTGATGTTGCGCGCGCCGCTGCTGGCTTCGGCGACGATCGTATAGCGCACAACACCGTCGCGGCCGGTCTCGAGGCTTGCGCGGTCGAGATAGTAGGTGAAGCGCCCATCACCGTGGTCAAGGTTGATCTCGATGAGATCCTTGTCTCTGGGCCACGCTGGGAGGTTGACGGCACCTTCAGTCCATTTTTCGCCGGGCTTGATGCTCTTTGGGACCACCTCTTCGGGCCCGAAGACAAACGGCGATTCGGCGCTCGCGGACGCGGCCATCATCGAGAGGCTCAGGAGGAGAATCAGGCAGGGCAACCGCATCTTCGTTCAATCGAGCTTAGGGTTGGTCTGGAATCGGGGCAGCATACCAAAGCCTGCTCCGGGCCACAGTCATCGGTCATCAGCCCCGCTCGTGCTAGCATTTCGGACCCAGGAGCCACCCCCGAAGTCCTATCACCAGAAGTGCCAGGTTAAAGCGATGAACAATGTACGGAGCTACCAAGGGCTCGAACCGCGTGTTGCGGCAGATGCTTGGATTGATGAGACCGCCGTCGTCATCGGTAACGTCGAGATCTGCGCTCAAGCTTCGGTCTGGCCAACGGCAGTGCTCCGCGGCGATATTCAACGTATCTACATCGGTGCCGGTAGTAATGTCCAGGATGGCTCCGTGCTCCATGTCTCGCACGACAGCCGCTTTCTGCCAGGCGGTGCGCCGACAGTCGTCCATGAGCGCGTCACCATTGGTCACCAGGCGACCTTGCATGGTTGTGAGGTGCATGATCATTGCTTGATCGGAATCGGCGCGAGGGTGCTGGACCGCGCCGTGTTGCGTCCTCGCTTGATGTTGGCGGCGGGTGCGGTGGTTCCGCCTGGCAAGGTCTTGCAAAGTGGCTTCATGTACATCGGGGCACCCGCCAAGCCGGCACGGACCCTGACAGACCTCGAGCTCGAGTACCTGGACTACGCTGCCCAGCACTATATCGAGCTTGCCATCAGCCATCGCGCGACCGCGCTCTGAGCCCCTGAAAGGCGCGCAATGTCCAAGTCCATCCCCATTGTCGCCATTCTGCTCCTGAGCGCTCTACTGCTTTGGCTGCTGTTGGTCTGGGAGCCGGGCCCGGTTGGGACCGGGAGCCACCAACGGCTTGAGCTTGCGACGCCTCCAACGGGGGGCGATTTTGAGCTGGTCTCGAATCAAGGGCCGGTCAAGCTGTCTGACCTCAAAGGGCGGGTCGTCCTCCTGTACTTTGGCTATACGGCCTGTCCAGACATCTGCCCGACGAATCTGGCGATCATCGCGCTCGCGCTGCGCGAGCTCGAAGCGGATGAGCTCGACCGAGTGCAAGTGCTTTTCGTCAGTGTCGACCCTGAGCGGGATACGCCGGAGCAGCTCGCCGATTATGTCGGTTATTTTCATCCGAGCATGATTGGACTCACGGGAGCAGCCGAGACGATCGCTGCTGCCGCTGAGCAGTACGGCGCCGCCTTCCAGCGCAGCAATCAGGACGACTCGGCGATGGGATACATGATCGACCACTCGGCCTTTACCTATGTGATCGGTCCGTCCGGCCGTTTGGTCGACGTGCTCGATCACGCCACACCCGCCGAGGAGATTGTGGCGACCTTGCGCCGCTATCTGACCGAAGACTCGAGTCAGAGCTAGGTCCCAGCTAGATCCCAGCGGTCGGGGTCGGCGGCGCTCGAGGCTGCTTGATCTGCTGCCTGCCAGCGGCGGCTGGAACTTCTGCAATGCCGGGCCATCTCTAGTCTGCAAAGGCGCTGCGCGTCAGGCGCAGATTGACCTAAATCGTTATTTTCTGATATACATAGCGGGATTTGCATGGTCAAGGCTCAAGCCGGTGGCCCGCCATCCACGAATATCGACGCAACGGTAGTGACTATGAAGACATCGCTGATCGCCGGACTCTTTTCCTCCGCCATGCTGACCCTCGGCGGCCTCCAAGCCGCAGTCGCGAGCGAGCTTTCAACCGACATCGGCGGCGATGTCCAGAAAGGGAAAGAGAAGGCCGGTCAAATCTGTCAGGCCTGTCATGGTCTCGACGGCAATGGCGTCCCTGGACAACCGGTGTGGCCAAAATTGGCAGGCCAGCATCCTCGGTACATCTACAAACAGCTCCAGAACTTTAAGAACAACGAGCGCTGGAACGCCCAGATGTCGCCGATGGCCATGCCGCTCACCGACGAAGAGATGCGCAACCTGGCCGCCTACTACTCGAGCCTTGAACAGTCAGGTGGAACGGCTGAAGAGGCCCTTGTGGCCAAGGGCGAGAGCATCTACCGGGCCGGAAATCCGGCCACCGGTGTACCCGCATGCTCGGGCTGTCACGGCCCGGCCGGTCTTGGCAGCAACCTGGCTCGATTCCCAAGGATTGCTGGCCAGCACTCTGAATACACGGCCCAGACCCTCGGACACTTCCGGAAAGCCGAGCGGGCCAATGACCCGAATGGCATGATGCGCGGCGTTGCTGCGAACCTGAAGGACGAAGAGATCGATGCCGTGGCGGCCTACATCGAAGGCCTCAGCCAGTAACGGCAAGTCACCGCAGGTCGCGTGGCTGCAGTCCGCGCGACCTGCAGAGGCAGATGATTAGGCTGCGGCTGGCATGCTCATCCTGCGGCTAGGTAGCTTCACCAGCCGTGCCTTCCTGAGTGATCAACCCTGACTGATCATTTTAGAGCAGTGGCTGAGATTCGGTTACCGACAGCGCGACGAGCCAGCCCTCCGACCCGTCGGCTGGGGGTTGCGTGAACGGCCTTCGCTTGCTCAGCTTTAATATTCAGGCCGGTATCGAGTCACGCCGCTACCGCGATTATGTCGCGAATAGCTGGAAGCATCTGATCCCGCATGCGGCGCGACAGCGCAATCTAACGAGCATCGGCACCCTGCTGAAGGGCTTCGATATCATCGGGCTGCAAGAGGTTGATGCAGGGAGCCTACGCAGCGCTTACATCGACCAGGCCCAGTATCTCGCGCACCAGGCGGGATATCCCTACTGGCTGTCGCAGATCAACCGCGAGCTCGGCCATCTGGCCCGGCATAGCAATGGCCTTCTCAGTCGCATCCGACCCGGGGCGGTGACCGAGCACAAGCTGCCAGGGCTGCCCGGTCGCGGTGCCATGGTCGTGGATTTTGCAACCACTGCCGACGAGCCGTTCGCCGTCTGCGTCCTCCATCTTGCATTGGGTCGGCGAGCGCAGCGCCGCCAGCTCGACTATCTGATCGAGGTTGCCCGCAGCTATCGGATGATCGTTCTGATGGGCGACTTCAATTGTGGATGTGGGTCGAGAATGCTGCGCGCCGCCATTGCCGCCGCCGGTCTTCGCGGGCTGGATTGTGAGCTCAAGACCTTCCCAAGCTGGCGGCCTGAGCGCAATCTCGACCACATCTTGGTGTCCCCGCAACTGCGGATTACTGCAGCGCGTGTTCTCGATTATGCGCTCTCGGATCATCTCCCAATCAGCATGGAGGTGGCGCTGCCCGATGGGGTTCATCTACTGACGCCCGATCTCGCCGATACGCTCTCGCGGGAATCTCACTTAGCCAGCGAGCAGGAGCGGTGATGTTCGAGCGTTCTGATCACGACGCCTAGTCGGCCGAGAGGCTCGATCAATCCTGGACAAAAAAGTAGCGCCATGCTCCTAGCGGCATCTGCTCGAGCAGGGAGAACAAGGCCGGCAAAGGTCGCCCTTCACCCGGAAAGACAGGCTCAAGCCTGATAAAGACTCGACCATAGCCGCCATGACGTCCCCAGCTCCAACAGCGTGCAGGCGCCACGGCCTCGCACTGGTGACAGCTGAGTAGAGGGCCATCGCGCTCGTCAGGCTGGTCGAGCTGCTCGCGCCAATTCGCTAGCGGCTGCCGGCACTGCGCGCAGCGGGGCGGGCGCGTGTTGCGTCCAAACCGCGGCTGTGGCGTGGCATAGGGTCCCTCAAGCGCGATCTCGAATTGCTCGTCCTTCTGCCCGTGATCGAGCTGAACGGCACAACCGGTAAAGCCGATGTAATCGAACAGTCGAGCACCAGGCGAGAAATGCGTCGCCTTGTGTGCCAGCGCATCGCCGATCAAACAGCCGTTGCGCAGCTGCGCTTCAACACGCTCGATGGATATGACGGCCATAGGGTCTTCCGGCGTTACGATCAGTCGGCCGTTGTGGAGGCGAAGGCCTGCTGTGGGTAATGAGCAATCGTTCATAGGGTTATCGATGACGAGCCTCTCTGTTGCATTGGTCTGCAGCGATGAAACTGGACCCGATCGCGGCTTGTCATAATCCGTTCATTCCGCGATTCACTCTGCGTCCTGCCTGCCGGCGCCATCCGAAAGGCGGCTACGAAAGACGCCCCCGCAAGCCGACATCGACCGACGACACCGACAGGCTGCTCAGTATGCTGAATTCTGCTCGCGCGCTCTTCGTTCTGACCACAGTGGCCTCATGTGCGGCCATGAGCCCGCCGCTGCTTGCTGAAACCCTTGCGGAGACGACCCGTGCTGAGCCAAGGGGCACGCCCGTTGTTGAGCCTGGGATCAACCGCCAGTACCTGGATGCTGATCCTGAGCGTTGGAAAGGCGTCTTCGAGCGCGAAGGGCGTGAATTGTTCGATCGTCGCCACGAGATCATCGATGCATTGCAACTGACGCCCGGTGACTCGGTTGCCGACGTCGGAGCGGGCACCGGATTGTTCACGATGCTGCTTGCCGAGCGGGTGGGGCGGGCCGGTCGGGTGTACGCGGTCGATATCTCGCCCACATTCATCGAGGCGATCCAAGCTCGGGCTGCTGCGAGTGGGCTCGACAACCTGGTGCCCATCGTCAATTCGCAACAGACCGTCAGCTTACCGGCTAACAGCGTTGACCTGGTCTTCATCGCCGATACCTACCACCATTTCGAGTATCCACAGCAGATGCTCGACTCGATTCGCAAGGCCCTGCGCCCAACTGGCCGTCTTGCACTCATCGACTTTCGACGCCTGCCCGGCTTCAGCTCGGGCTGGATCATGCGGCACGTGCGGGCCGGCCAGGGCCAGGTGATCGATGAGCTTGAGGCCGCAGGCTTTACCCTTGTTGCAACGGTGTCCGGCTGCAAAACCAATGGGTTCAAGTTTTATCGACAGTAGAG
>NZ_JBUDPI010000246.1:0-5983 GCF_054919635.1 Halochromatium sp.
TCATCTCGACCCACATCCTGCAAGAGGTCGAGGCCGTCTGCTCGCGCGTGCTGATCATGCGCGCCGGCCGGCTTGCGATCGACAGCCGCCTCGATGCGCTGAGCACCGATCCGCGCCTGTTGGTGACGCTCGATCGACCGGTCTCGGAGGTCACCGAGACCCTGGGTGCCATCGAGAGCGTCGGCGCGGTGACCCATCTTGGCGACCAAGGCGCGCATCGGCACTTCGCGCTGCAGACCACCGATCCCAAGCGACTCGCCCCACGTATCGCGCAGATCGCCGCCGAGCGCGGCTGGGCGCTGTATACGCTGACGCCCGAGCGCCGCGATCTCGAGGCCCTGTTCGGCGCCGTCGCGAGCGGCGAGCAAGTCCAGACCGCCGAGCCGGCCTCAGCCCCCACCGAGACGGCGACCGAGAGTGCGGCAACAGCACCGAAGTCGTCGCAGGGCGCTGGTTCTGGTTCTGGTTCTGGCTCGACCTCGGCAGGCGGAAAGGCAACGACGACGCGCAAGACGAGCAGACAGCCAAAGGCAAAGTCCAAGGCTAAGGCCAAAGCTAAGCCGAAAGCACAGCCGAAACAAAAGCCAAGACCAGAGGTCGAGGCTGAACCGAAAGCCAAGCCAGCGGCAGAGCCGAAACCCAAGCCAAAGACGGCGACCTCGACCAAGGAGGAGCCCACCAATGAGTAGCCTTCTGCGCATCACCCGAAAGGAGCTGTCCTCGTTCTTCGGCTCACCGGTCGCCTACCTGTTCATTGGCGCCTTCCTCGCCGCCACGCTGTTCGTGTTCTTCTGGGTCGAGGCCTTCTTCTCGCGCAATATCGCCGACACACGGCCGTTGTTCGACTGGATGCCATTGCTGCTGATCTTCCTCGCCGCGGCGCTCACCATGCGTCTGTGGAGCGAGGAGCGCCGCGCCGGCACGCTGGAGCTGCTGGCCACACTGCCGGTGCCGACCTGGCGCTTGGTGGTCGGCAAGTTCCTCGCCGCCTGGGCACTGGTCGCCATCGCGCTGGTGCTGACCCTGCCGCTGCCGCTCACCGTCGCGCTGATCGGTCCGCTCGACTGGGGACCGGTGATCGGCGCCTACCTGGCGACCCTGCTGCTGGCGGCGGCCTACATCGCCATTGGTCTGTTCGTCTCGGCACGGACCGATAACCCGATCGTCGCGCTCATCGGTACCACGCTGGTCGCCGCGTTGTTCTACCTGATCGGCTCACCGGCGCTGACCAGCCTGGCCGGACACGGCGGTGGCGAGCTGCTGCGGCTGCTCGGCTCCGGCTCGAGGTTCGAGTCGATCACCCGCGGCGTCATCGACCTGCGCGACCTCTACTATTACCTGAGCCTGGTCGGCGCCTTCCTGCTGCTGACCATCGACACGCTGGAGCGCTTGCGCTGGGCCGCGGACAGCGATCGACGCGTCGCCCATCATCGCTGGAGCCTGTTGACCGGCCTCGCGGTGGCCAACCTGATCGCCGCCAATCTCTGGCTGCATCAGGTCGATGAGGTCCGCGCCGATCTGACCCGCGGCTCGGTCTACACCCTCTCCGAGACCACCGAGACCTATCTCGACCAGCTTCAGGAGCCGCTGCTGATTCGCGGCTATTTCAGCGCCGAGACCCATCCGCTGCTCGCACCCTTAGTGCCACAGTTGCGCGACCTGTTGCGCGAGTACCAGGCCGCCGGCAATGGACGCGTGATCGTCGAGCTGATTGATCCGCACACCAACCCAGAGCTTGAGCGTGAGGCCGGCGAGCAATACGGCATCCAGCCGGTCGCCTTCCAGACTGCCAGCAAGTATCAGGCAGGCGTGGTCAACTCCTACTTCGACATCCTGGTGAAGTACGGCGACAGCTATGAGGTGCTCGGTTTTCAGGATCTGATCGACGTGAAGGTGCGCGGGGAGACCGATCTCGACGTGGTGCTGCGCAACCCCGAGTACGACCTCACCCGCGCGATCAAGAAGGTCCTCTACGGCTGGCAAGCGGGCGGCAATCTGTTCGCCGGCATCCAGCAACCACTGCAGCTGCGTGCCTTCATCTCCGCGCCCGAGCAGCTCCCCGAGCCGCTGCCCGAGCTTCGCGCCGAGCTCGAGACCGTCCTCGCCGAGCTGGCCGACGAATCCGGCGGCCGGTTCCGCTGGGAGATCACCGATCCGGCCCAAGACCCGGTATTGGAGCAAGAGATTGCCGAGCGCTATGGACTGCAGCCGCTGATCCTCGATCTGTTCGATCCGCGGCCCTTCCATTTCGGGCTGGTGCTGGAGCAGGGCGAGCAAGCGATCCCGGTCGCCCTGCCCGAGGAGCTCGATGCCGCGGGTCTGCGCCGCAGCCTGAGCGCGGCGATCAAGCGCTTCACGCCTGGCGTGCTACGCAGCATCGCCCTGTATCGGCCCGAGCCCACGCCGAGCATGATGGACATGGGTGGCTTGGGCGGCAGCGACCCCGGCTACAGCCTGCTCGAGGAGGTGCTGCAAGCCAACTTCAACCTACTGCCGACCAATCTGCGCGACGGCCAGGTGCCAGAGCAGACCGATCTGCTCTTGGTCATTGCACCTAAGGATCTGGACGAGCGCCAGCGCTTCGCCATCGACCAGTTCCTGATGCAAGGCGGCACCGTCATCCTCGCCGCCGCGCCGCTCGATGTCGATCTCGGGGGTGGACGGATCAGTGCTGTAGAGCAGCCGACGGGGCTCGAGGATTGGCTCAAGGGACTCGGCGTGCGACTCGGTCCTGGCCTGGTGCTGGACCCGCAGAACACGCCGTTCCCAATCCCGGTTCAGCGTCAGCTCGGCGGCTTCGTGGTCGAGGAGATCCAGATGCTGCCCTATCCGTATTTCCCGGACATCCGCAGCGACGGGCTGAGCGATGCGTCCGGCATCACAGCCGGACTCGACCAGCTGACCATGACCTGGGCGGCCCCGATCAACGTCGAGGCCGAGGCGAACACCGAGCGCCAGGTCGTTCGACTGATCGAATCCTCGCCGGAGGCATGGACGCGCGAGGACAGCGATGTGCAGCCCGACCTGGAGGCCTACCCGGAGCTGGGCTTCGCGCCTGGTGACGACACCGGACGCAAGCTCCTCGGTGTCCTGCTCGAAGGGCGCTTCGCGTCGGCGTTCGCCGGGAAGCGCTCGCCGCTGCTTAGCGACGCTCAGCGCGATAGCGAGCACGCTCAAAGCTCCAGTCGAGACATCGGGCCCGGCCTAGACCAGGATGCCGGGCTAGACACCGAGCAGGACGTCGGGCAAGCCGCTGATCAGCGAGACACTCAAGCCAGCGATCAAGCAGATAGCGACGATGGCCGCCTAGCCAGCGACGGCAGCGCAGAGCTGAATCGAGGTGAGTCCGCGACCGCCGCACAGGATCTTGCTCAAGACGGCAGCGTCTCCCAAGACCCGGAGTCCGGCCCCAGCGAGACCGAGACCGAGCCAGAATCACCTCGTCTCGCCGGCGTCGTCGAGCACTCGCCAAGCTCAGCTCGACTGATCCTACTCGGCTCCTCGAGCTTCCTCTCGGATACCGCGATCAGCCTCGCGACCGAGGCCAACCAAAGCCGGTATCTTGCGCCGCTGACACTGATCCAGAACGCAATCGACTGGTCGCTCGAAGACCGTGGGCTGCTCGCACTGCGTGGCCGTGGTCAGTACAGCCGGCTGCTCGAGCCGGTCGGTCGTGAGCAGCGCATCCTACTGGAAACGCTGAACTATCTGCTCGCGCTCGGGGGCCTGGCACTGGTCTTCGTGCTGCACCGGCTACTGCATCAGCGCCGCGAGCGGTCTCTGGCCGCGATCCTGGAGGGCTGAGTCATGAGCGATCCATCGAACGGAGCAACGCGTCTCTTCCGCAACCCGTTCAGCCGCATCGAGCCGAGCTGGCGCCGAGCGCTGCTGAGTCCTGCCGTCGGCGTATTGATCATGCTGCTGATTGCCCAGCTGGTCGCGGCGCTCGTGCTCGCCAGCAACGCCATGCGAGCAACCCCGGCCGATGCGCCGCTGTTTGATCTCGCGAGCGAGCAGGTCACACGCATCGAGATCAGTTCTGATGACCAGCAGTTGGTGCTGGTCCGTGCACCCGAGGGCTGGGTGCTGCCCAGGCTCGCTGATTTCCCCGCCGACGCCGACAAGGTCGACCAGCTGTTGAGCACGCTGACGAGGCTACAACGTCCGCTGCCCGTTGGCTCGAGCGAAGAGGCACAACGACGGCTCAAGGTCGCCGACGACAACGCCGAGCGCCGCATCCAGTTGTATGGCGACGCCGGTGCGCTGGCACAGCTCCTGACCGGCGACTCCCCCGGCTTTCGTCGCCTCTATGCGCGCATCGCCGGCGAGGAGACCGTTTACGATCTACCGCTCGCCGATTTCCAGATCACGAGCGACCACGACGATTGGGTGAAACAGGATCAGCTGCGCGTCGATGCCGAGGCGATCGAACGCATCAGCAGCAGCGACTGGACGCTGAGCCGTATCGATGGCGGCGGCTGGCAGCTCAAGACCGACTCGGTCAGATCGGCTGGCGGCTTAACCGCGGCCCCGGCACCCGATCTCGACACTGAGCGAGCACAGTCCGAGCAGGATCAGATTGCGCTAGACCAAACCGAGATCCAGACACTGCTGAGCCGAATCGCCAATCTCAGCTACCAAGGCGTTCGGATGCCATCGACCAATGCGAAGCCGAATACAGCAAGCGGGGCTCCGAGCGCAGGTGTCCCCAAAGACTCTCCCGGCAGTGGCAGCGATGCTGAAGCCGGTACTGAGAATGGCTCCGCTGCTGCTGTGACCGCTGACCCAGAACCGACTGCGTCCGGGTTGCGATCGGAGCCGGTGCTGCAGCTCAACCTCGTCCTCAAGGACGGCAGCCGCCTCACCCGGACAGTGTTTGCCGGTGAGCATGGCGGCTATCTGCTGCAAACCGACAACGCCCCCCAACTCTATGAGCTCTCCGAATACGATCTCCAGGGTCTGCTCGGACTCCAGGCGGAGCAGCTCATCGCCAGCAGCACTGATGAGTCGACCGACGGGGCAGCCGTTGTCGAGACAGCACCACCGGATGAGCAGGCGGATCTCCCACCTCACGCGGACAGGAGCCAATCCGAGGGGTCATTGTCTCCGGCAGCCTCAGCGCGCCCTGCCACAGCATCGGCAGAGCGATCATCGGCACCGCCCCCCGAAACCACAGGCGTATCGGAAGACACAACCGAACGGGCAGCTGAGCCTGCAGCAAAGGCAGCCGCAGGTGGAGCTGCAGCGGCCGCAGGCAGCGAGCAGCCAACGCCAGCAGATACGGCACCCCCGGGCGATAGACTCAACGCCCCCGCAGCCGGGACACGCGCTGAAGCGGCGACAACCGAGCCTGCTGTCGAGCAGCCTGAATTCCGCCCCCAGCAACCATATCGGCAAGCCCCACAGCAGCCTCCAGCACCGCCGCAGTGGCCTTATCAACCCTATGCGCCGCCAGGCGGGCAACCCTGGCAGCCAGTGGCTCCACCCCAAGGCCCGCCGCCAGGCGCGCCAGCGCAGACAGCACCTGGCTGGCGATGAGCAACTGCGGGTCCGCTTACATCTCCCGCGCGCGCACCCAGATCAGCGCACCGAGCTCGACTGGCACCTGCTCGCCATCGGGGTTGGCCATGGTCTCTTCGCCTTCAAGCAGGGCGGCGAAGCCCCACCAGCCTGCGCGTGGCATCGCGTAGCTGAAGACGCCGTTGGCATCGGCCTTGAGGACCTGGGTGACAAAGGGGGCTGCCGGTGGCTCAACGCTGCCATCGTTGCGGTATTCGACCTCGACCGTCGCGAAGGGCACCGGCTTGCCACCCCGAGTCACTACGCCACTGAACAGATTGCCCGCCCAGAGCCCATAGGGACGCACTAAGGGCTCGATCTCAACCGGCAGGCCGACCATCTGATCCCAACCCTCTTCGGCACCGAAGGCATCAACCACAGTCTTGGTGTAATGAATGATCATCACGCCCTCGGCCGGCTCCCA
>NZ_JBUDPI010000247.1:0-5978 GCF_054919635.1 Halochromatium sp.
CCAATCGTGCCAACATTGACGTGCGCCTTCTTTCTCTCAAACTTTTCTTTGGACATGCCCGTATCCCCTCAGAGATCCACTGCAATCGTTAGCGAGGGCCGATCTGCGATCGACACTATCGTTTCTTGGCGACGGTCTCGGCGATGCTCGCCGGGACCTCGTTGTACTTGGCGAACTCCATGCTGTAGCTCGCGCGCCCCTGGGTGGCTGAGCGCAAGTCGGTGGCATAGCCGAACATCGACGACAACGGCACCTCCGCCCGGATGATCTTCCCGGACGGGGTATCCTCCATCCCTTGAATCATGCCGCGGCGGCTGTTCAGGTCGCCCATGACATCGCCCATGTTCTCCTCGGGCGTGACCACCTCGACCTTCATGATCGGCTCGAGCAGGACCGGCTTGGCCTTGGCCGCACCTTCCTTAAACGCCATTGAGCCCGCGATCTTGAAGGCCATCTCGCTCGAGTCGACCTCGTGATAGGAGCCATCGTAGAGCGTCGCCTTGACGTCAACGACCGGGAAGCCGGCGATCACGCCATTGGTCATCGCCTCCTGGATGCCCTTATCAACAGCCGGGATGTACTCCTTCGGCACCGCGCCACCGACGATCTCGTTGACGAATTCGTAGCCTGTGCCCGGCTCTTGCGGCTCGAGGCGAATGTAGACGTGACCATACTGACCACGACCACCAGACTGGCGCGCGAACTTCGTCTCCTGCTCGATCTTTGAGCGCAGGGTCTCCCGATAGCTGACCTGCGGGGCACCGACGTTGGCCACGACGTTGAACTCGCGCCGCATGCGGTCGACGATGATCTCCAGATGTAGCTCGCCCATACCGGAGATGATGGTCTGCCCCGACTCCTCGTCCGAGCGCACCCGGAACGACGGGTCTTCCTGCGCCAGCTTCTGCAGCGCCACACCCATCTTCTCTTGGTCGCTCTTGGTCTTTGGCTCGACCGCGACCGAGATCACGGGCTCAGGAAACTCCATCCGCTCGAGCGTGATCGGCTTATCCATCGCGCAGAGGGTGTCACCGGTGGTCACATCCTTGAGCCCGACAGCCGCAGCGATATCACCCGCCCGGACCTCTTTGATCTCCTTACGATCGTTCGAGTGCATCTGCAGGATACGTCCAACACGCTCCTTCTTACTCTTGACCGGGTTGAGCACGCTGTCACCAGCACTCAATACGCCCGAGTAGACGCGGAAGAAGGTCAAGGTGCCGACGTACGGATCGGTCGCGATCTTGAACGCCAAGGCTGAAAAGGGCGCATCATCCTTCGACGGACGCTCCTCGACAGTCTCCGCCGCATCATCGAGCACGCCCTTGATCGCTGGGACCTCAGGAGGCGAGGGCAGGTACATGACGACCGCGTCGAGCATCGCCTGCACACCCTTGTTCTTGAACGCGGAGCCGCAGAGCATAGGCACGATCTCGTTATTGATCGTGCGCTGACGGATACCAGCGCGAATCTCCTCCTCCGTGAGCTCGCCATCCTCGAGATACTTCTCCATAGTCTCTTCGGTGGCTTCGGCAGCGGCCTCGACCAGCTTTTCACGCCACTCCGCGCAGGCATCAGCCATATCAGCCGGCACGTCGCGCGCATCATAGGTCAGTCCCTTGTCTTCCTCGTTCCAATAGATGGCCTTCATCCGCACCAGGTCGACGATGCCGGCAAAGTCTTCTTCGGCGCCGATTGGCAGCTGCAAAGGGATCGCCACTGCGCCAAGTCGGTCTTGGACCTGGCCGACGACGCGCAGGAAGTTCGCGCCCATGCGATCCATCTTGTTCACGAAGGCGATACGCGGAACGCCATACTTATCAGCTTGCCGCCAGACGGTCTCAGACTGTGGCTCAACACCACCGACGGCACAGAACACAGTGCAGGCGCCGTCGAGGACCCGCAGCGAACGCTCAACCTCAATGGTGAAATCGACGTGCCCGGGGGTATCGATGATGTTGATGCGGTGCTCGGGGAACTGCTGGTCCATTCCCTTCCAGAAACAGGTCGTTGCCGCCGAGGTAATGGTGATTCCGCGCTCTTGCTCCTGCTCCATCCAGTCCATAGTCGCAGCGCCGTCATGCACCTCGCCGATCTTATGCGACAGGCCGGTGTAGAACAGGATGCGCTCGGTCGTCGTCGTCTTGCCGGCATCGATGTGCGCCATGATGCCGAGGTTTCGGTACCGATCGATGGGGGTGCTACGTGCCACGACTGCGTTGCCTATTGCCTGGGGTGAAATCGGATGCTGCGAGCGCGCTTGCGCTACCAGCGATAATGCGAGAACGCCTTGTTGGCTTCCGCCATGCGATGCGTGTCTTCCTTCTTCTTCACTGCGGTGCCACGAGCGTCAGCTGCATCCATCAGCTCACCGGCCAATCGCAGCGCCATCGACTTTTCGGAGCGCTTGCGCGATGCATCGATCAGCCAGCGCATCGCCAGCGTATTGCGCCGGGAGGGCCGCACCTCGACCGGAACCTGATAGGTCGCGCCGCCCACACGGCGGGACTTGACCTCGACGACCGGGCGGACGTTCTCCATCGCCTGGTCGAGCAGCTCGAGCGGCTCGGCACCCTTCTTCTCGACCACACGATCCAGAGCGCCGTAGATGATGCGCTCAGCCACGGCCTTCTTGCCGTCTTCCATCAGCAGATTGATGAATTTGGTGAGCAGCTCACTGCCATGCTTGGGGTCTGGCAGGATCTGACGACGACCAACGATGCGTCTTCTCGGCATTGCTTTTCAGGCTCCGACTACCTACTAAGGGAATATCTGCGCTCGACCGGCCTTGTGATGGCATCGACCGGTCGTGGCGATAAGGCGATGACGAACCAGCGGGCTAGCTCTTCGGGCGCTTGGCGCCGTACTTGGAGCGACCCTGGCGGCGCTTCTCGACACCAGAGGCGTCCAAGGTGCCACGCACGGTGTGGTAGCGAACACCAGGGAGGTCCTTGACGCGACCGCCGCGGATCAGCACCACCGAGTGCTCTTGCAGGTTATGCCCCTCACCACCGATATAGGACGCAACCTCGAAACCGTTTGTCAGCCGCACGCGCGCAACCTTTCGCAGCGCGGAGTTCGGCTTCTTAGGCGTTGTGGTGTAGACACGGGTGCAGACACCGCGCTTCTGAGGACAGGCCTCGAGCGCTGGCACTGTACTCTTTGCCACACGGCGCTTACGCGGATTGCGCACCAACTGGTTGACTGTCGCCATGACTGACTCCGACGGCTTGGATGCAATGTCTATGCACTAAAAGTCCGAGCCCGCAGCCCTTGGCCGGCGACGCCCGATCTTGGAATTCAGGTTGAGGGCATCGCCGATGTTCTTACGCAGAACAACCGGATACCGCGCCCTACTCACGCAAGGCAGTGATGCAACGCACAGGACGCGCCGCAGCCAACCTAATCACCCAGGGAATACCTAGGTGAGTCACTCGCCAGCGAACAGCGAGAACGCAGATAGACGGCGGATGAGTCGACGAGAAGGGCGTGCCGCAGCGACCATGCCACTCAAACAGCAAGCCGGCAAATAGATGCCGGCGAGCTAAGACGAGAAGTATATTCAGCAGGATAGGCCCTGTCAACGGTCCATTGCAGATCGATGACAGGGCGCCGCAACGGCGGCTCCCTGAGAGCGGCGGCTCTATTCCGCCTCGGACTCCTGCGTGTTCAGCGCCTGTTTCAGCGCCGCGGTCAGCTCTTCGTTCGCCAGCTCCATTCGTTCTGCCGCATCTCCAGGACCCTCGGCCTGACGACGCCGCCGACGCTCGTTGTGATGGGCCAGTCCAGTGCCGGCAGGGATGAGGCGACCGACGATCACGTTCTCCTTCAGGCCATTGAGCCCGTCAATTGAGCCACGCACAGCCGCCTCGGTCAGCACTCGAGTGGTTTCTTGGAACGAGGCCGCCGAGATGAACGACTCGGTTGCCAGCGACGCCTTGGTGATGCCAAGCAACAGCGGCTCATAGAGCGCCGGATGCTTGTCGTCGGCCTTCACCCGCTCGTTCTCGGCCAACACGGTCGCATGATCGACCTGCTCGCCGCGCAATAGATTGGTATCGCCGGCATTGGTGACCTCGACCTTGCGCAGCATCTGGCGAACGATCACCTCAATATGCTTGTCGTTGATCTTCACGCCCTGCAGCCGATAGACGTCCTGGATCTCCTTGACCAGATACTCGGCCAGCGCAGTCACACCCTTCAAGCGCAGGATATCGTGCGAGCTGAGCTCGCCTTCGGAGATGATCTCGCCACGCTCAACGCGCTCGCCCTCGAACACGCTGACGTGACGCCACTTCGGGATCAGCTCTTCAATCGCTTCACCATCATCGGTCGTGATCACCAGCCGCTGCTTGCCCTTGGTCTCCTTACCGAAGCTAACCGTACCCGTCGCTTGCGCCAACAGCGCCGGGTCCTTCGGCTTGCGCGCTTCGAAGAGATCGGCAACCCGTGGCAGACCACCGGTGATGTCGCGGGTCTTCGAGGACTCCTGCGGGATACGGGCCAGGATGTCACCAACGCCAACCTCAGCGCCATCGGAGACGGTGACGATCGCCTCAGACGGCAGATAATAACGAGCCGGTAGATCGGTACCAGCGATGTTCAGCTCCTCACCATCGGCATCGAGCAGCTTCACCATGGGACGCAGGTCCTTACCCGCAGCCGGGCGCTGTTTCGGGTCCATGACCTCGAGCGACGCCAGACCGGTGACGTCATCGGTCTTGCTCTGTACCGTGACACCGTCGATGAAGTCCTCAAAGCGCAGGATGCCTGCCACCTCGGTGACCACCGGATGGGTATGCGGGTCCCAGGTCGCGACGATGGCCCCAGCCTCAACCTGATCGCCATCGTTGATCGCCACGGTAGCACCGTAAGGGATCTTATAGCGCTCCTTCTCCAGGCCCTTCTCATCACTGACCGTGAGCTCGCCGGAGCGCGAGACCGCGACCAGGTTACCGCTGTGGTGACGAACGGTCTTGATGTTATGCAGCTTGATGGTGCCGGAGCCCTTGACCTGGACGTTACTGACCGCCGCCGCCCGTGACGCCGCACCACCGATGTGGAAGGTGCGCATGGTCAGCTGAGTGCCCGGCTCGCCGATCGATTGGGCGGCGATGACGCCGACGGCCTCACCCATGTTGACACGATGGCCACGGGCCAGATCACGTCCGTAGCACTGGGCGCAAACGCCCAAGCGCGACTCACAGGTGATCGGCGAGCGCACCAGCACCTGATCGATACCTTCAAGCTCGAGCTGCTTGACCCAGCCCTCATCGAGCAGGGTGCCAGATTCACAGACGATGTCGTCGGTGCCCGGACGATAGAGGTCCTCGGCACTGACCCGGCCAAGGATGCGCTCGCGCAGTGGCTCGACCACGTCGCCACCCTCGATGATCGGTGTCATCAACAGGCCATGCTCGGTGCCGCAATCCTCTTCAAGCACCACCATGTCTTGGGCCACATCGACCAGGCGCCGCGTCAGATAGCCGGAGTTCGCGGTCTTCAGCGCGGTGTCCGCAAGACCCTTGCGGGCGCCGTGGGTCGAGATGAAGTACTGGATGACGTTCAGACCCTCGCGGAAGTTGGCGGTGATCGGCGTCTCGATGATCGAACCATCCGGCTTGGCCATCAGTCCACGCATGCCGGCGAGCTGGCGGATCTGCGCCGCCGAGCCACGTGCGCCGGAGTCGGCCATCATGTAGATCGAGTTGAACGAGTCCTGCTCGACCTCGTTGCCATCGCGATCGGTGACCTGGTCCTTGCCCAGCTTGCGCATCATCGACTTGGCGACCTGATCGTTGGTGCGCGACCAGATATCGACGACCTTGTTATAGCGCTCGCCATTGGTGACCAAACCCTGGGTGTATTGGTCCTCGATCTCCTTGACCTCGTCCTCAGCGGCGCCGATGATGCGCGCCTTCTCGTCCGGCACCTCCATGTCCTCGAGGCCAATCGAGACCCCGGCCCGGGTCGCCATG
>NZ_JBUDPI010000248.1:0-5957 GCF_054919635.1 Halochromatium sp.
ATAAGGTCCGGATATCTCATTAAATGGCTATCGTCAGAGCCCGGGGCCATCGCCCCGAGCGCGATGACGCCCTGTTGCTGCTCAGGCCGAGGATCACGACCTGTTCAGCGAAGCTCATCGGACACATCCCAGCCGGGCCTGGATTGACGCCAACGCTATGTCTTCAGAAACCTGATGATTCGCTGCAGATCCTGCCAGCCCTTCGCCTTCTCAGCCGGACTGCGCAGGTAATATGACGGATGGTAGGTAACCAGTAGCGGGATCGGCTCGGCACCAGCGCCGAGCTGAAACTGGTGTTGCTTGCCGCGCAGTCGGCCGACGGCTTCGGTGTTGCCAAGCAGGTTGTTGGCTGAGACGGCGCCGAGGCTGACGATGAGCTTGGGCTGAATGAGCGCAATCTGACGCTCGAGGTAGGGGCGGCAGGCGCTGGCCTCGTCAGGTGCTGGGTTACGGTTGCGCGGTGGGCGGCATTTGACGATGTTGGCGATGTAGACCTGCTCGCGCTTCAAGCCGACTGCTGCGAGCATCTTGTTCAACAGTTGGCCGGCGCGGCCGACGAAGGGCTCGCCCTGTCGGTCCTCGTCCTGGCCTGGTCCTTCGCCGATGAAGAGCAGCTCGGCATGGTGGTCACCGGTGCCAAAGACGGTCTGGGTGCGAGTCTCGCAGAGCTTGCAGCGGCGGCACTCGGCGACGCTGGCTTCGAGGGCACCCCAGTTCATCTTGGCGATGCCGTGCTGATCGGCGGCTAAGCCGAGGGCGGGCGAATTGGCACCTGACTCGCGATCCTGCGCGATGTCGGGAAGGTCTGACTCGGTTGGCCAAGGTGGCTGCTCGTCATCGCTCCAAGGCGGTGGCTCGTCGAGCCAGGGCGGAGGCCCATTGGATTCGGCAGCTGATGGCGAGAACGCTGTCGGAGCCGGAGCCGGAGCCGGGTGCTGTGATGGCTCGGCCTGCCGCGAGGGCGTCGATGGGGCTGGGGCTTGTTGGCTAGCCGGGGGAACAGTGCTCGTCGCGGCCGTTGCGGACCGGGTGGCTGTTTGCTGGGTGTTTGTTTTCTGGGTGGCGGTTGAGCCCACGGCGGGTGAGGAACCTGCCGCCGTTTCTGCCTTCCCCTCCTGTGCTTTGCGGGCTGCTGAGGCGCGTGCAATGGCTTGCAACGCGGCTTGGGCGCCGGCCGCGCTCGTCGCTGTGACCGGGGTTGTGGTCGTTGCCGGCCGTGCTTTGCGATCTTGACCCTGACCAGAGTGCGAGTCGGTGCCGGATGCCGGGCGCTGGGCAAGCGTCGGCAGCGGCGGATCTTGCGCGAGCGCCGTCTGCGCTTGCGGCGCAGCCGACTCGCCAGCGACGCGCGGCTTCCAGACCTGGATACCCATGGCCTTCAGGTAGTGCAGGCGGCGGGATTCATCCATGACAACGCCGGTCTTGAATTCGAGGCTCTTCAGAGCGCCGCTGATGAAAGCGCTGCGAGGGGTAGCCTGGCTGCCGCGGGGCTGGTTGTCGTGCAGGCTGCTCAGCAGACCGACCCTGCAAGCTCAGCCGCATTCTGGACTGAAGCCCGACGGGCACCGGCTTCATCGCACGCCCAGCCTCAGACATCCCCAGTCTGCGGATGGGCGCGCTCGCCAACGCTGCTGAGCTTGTTCAGCGCGTTCAGATAGGCCTTGGCCGAGGCGATGACGATATCGGTATCGGCACCGGCGCCGTTGACCACATGGCCGCCTTTCTCGAGCCGCACCGTGACCTCGCCCTGGGCGTCGGTGCCGCTGGTGATGGCGTTGACCGAGTAGAGCTTGAGGGTGGTACCGCTATTGACGATCGACTCGATGGCGCGGAAGGTGGCATCAACGGGGCCACCGCCGATCGCGGTGCCGGGCTCTTCCTCGCCGTCGAGGCTCAGGACCAGGTCCGCACGCGGGGTCTCGCCAGTCTCGGAGCAGACTCGCATGGAGACCAGCTTGACACGCTCGTTGGCGCTGCCGAGCGTTGCGTCGGTGACCAGCGCTTGCAGGTCTTCATCGAAGATCTCGTGCTTCTTATCGGCCAGATCCTTGAAGCGGCGGAAGGCCTCGTTGAGCTCTTCGACGGTGGCGAGCCGCACGCCGAGCTCCTCGAGTCGGACACGGAAGGCGTTGCGACCCGAGTGCTTGCCGAGCACCATCCGGTTCTGCTGCCAGCCAACATCCTCGGCGCGCATGATCTCGTAGGTCTCGCGATGCTTGAGCACGCCGTCTTGATGGATGCCGGACTCATGGGCGAAGGCGTTGGCGCCGACGATGGCCTTGTTGGGCTGCACCGGAAAGCCGGTGATGCCAGAGACCAGGCGCGAGCAGTTGACGATCTGGGTCGTGTCCAGGCGCGTGTCGCACTGAAAGTAGTCCTGCCGGGTGCGCACCGTCATCACGATCTCTTCGAGCGCGGCGTTGCCGGCACGCTCGCCAAGGCCGTTGATGGTGCATTCCACCTGGCGGGCGCCATGCTGCACCGCCGCGAGCGAATTGGCGACAGCCAGGCCGAGATCGTTATGGCAGTGCACCGAGAAGATGGCCTTGTCGGCATTCGGGATGCGCTCGCGCAGCTGCGCGATGAGGCTGCCGAATTGATGCGGCACCGCGTAGCCGACGGTATCGGGGATATTGATGGTGCGTGCACCGGCGTCGATCACCGCCTCGAGGATGCGACAGAGGAAATCGAGCTCGGACCGGCCGGCATCCTCGGGTGAGAACTCGACGTCATCGCAATACTGGCGCGCACGCTTGACCGCGATCACGGCCTGCTCGACCACCTGGTCCGGGCTCATCTTGAGCTTCTTCTCCATATGGATCGGCGAGGTGGCGATAAAGGTATGGATACGTCCGGCGTTGGCGTCCTTGAGGGCTTCGCCGGCGCGATCGATGTCGCGATCTAGGGCACGGGCGAGCCCGCAGACGGTGCTCTCCTTGACCGTGCGGGCAACCGCTTGGACGGCCTCGAAGTCGCCGTTGCTGGCGGCCGGGAAGCCGGCTTCGATGACGTCAACCCGCAGGCGCTCCAGGGCGGTGGCGATGCGTACCTTCTCGTCGCGGGTCATCGACGCGCCCGGGCTCTGCTCACCGTCGCGCAGCGTGGTGTCGAAGATGATCAAGTGATCTTTGTCGGTCATGATTGGGTCTCGGTGGGGTCAGGTGTTGAGCGCGCGGGCTGCCGTCAATGATAGTGGGTCTCGGGGCGAGGCTGCAGCCTGAGATCCTGGGCAGGCATCAGGTTCGATGATTCTAACCGCCGTTGCTGGCCGGTGCGCTAAGCTCGCTATGGCTTTGGCTGAGTCAGTCATCGAATTTGATGTCGACAGCAAGAGGCGGGCTGTGATCCATGAATGACCTGCATGATCTTGAGATGATGCTGCGCTCGGAGATGCCGATCCTGATGATCGAGTCGCTCGAAGAGCCGCGACTGCTCGAGCTGCTCGGCGAGATTGGTCTGCGCCTGAGCCTGCCGGTGTTCTGCTGGACACTCACGGACGGCCTGCGGCCGTTGGCGGGTCCTGTCGTGCCGAGCGGTGCCCATACTGATCCGCCCGAGGTGCTGCGGCATATCCAGGGTACGGTCCGCGCGGGACTCTACCTGCTACTGGATTTTCATCCGTTCCTCGAGCATCCATTGCATGTGCGGCTGCTCAAAGAGATCGCCCAGGGCTTCGCGGCGTCGGCGCCGCGGCGATTGGTATTGGTCAGTCATACGCTGGAGAGCCCGCCCGAGCTCAGGCATCTCTGCGCACGCTTCGAGCTGCCGCTGCCGGATCGGCAGCGGTTGCTGGGCGCTTTGGCGTGCCGCTCTTGCGGCTCGATTTCGGCCGCCTCTACGATAAGTACATCGGTGAGACCGAGCGTGAGTTACGCGAGGCGCTGCGCACGGCCGATGTGATGGCACCTTGTGTGCTCTGGTGCGACGAGATCGAGAAGGGGTTGGCGGTTGATGCTGGCGCTGAGGGGCCGGGGCGGCGCTTGCTGGGCTCGTTGCTGACCTGGATGGCGGAGCGCAAGAGTGCCGTGTTTCTGGTGGCAACCGCAAACGATATCGCGCAGCTGCCACCTGAGCTCATCCGCAAAGGACGCCTGGACGAGATCTTCTTTATCGATCTGCCGGGGGCCGAGGTGCGTCGCGAGATCATCGCGATCCATCTGCGCAAGCGCGGCCTCGATCCAAGCGGTTTCGATCTGGATGCTCTCGCGGCGGCGAGCGAGGGCTTCACTGGGGCCGGGATCGAGCAGGCGATCGTCTCGGCACTCTATGCGGCGCGCGCCAGCAATGGCGAGCCGAGCACCGAGTCAATCCGCATCCAGCTGGATGCAACTCAACCCCTCTCGGTTGTGATGGAGACGCAGATCGCCCAGCTTCGCCACTGGGCCCGAGGGCGCACGGTGCCGGCCTGAGCTCGGTTGGACGACAGCGGAGAGGCGTTCCGCTCGGCGCCAGCTCAACACTCGGGTTAAGATCGCGAACAGCGCACAGGTTCCTAGTGCAGATTTCTGCAAGTCGAGAGTCACGATGGAATATAAGGATTACTACAAGATCCTAGGGGTTTCGCGCGACGCGAAGCCCGAAGAGATCAAGGCCGCTTATCGCAAGCTGGCCCGCAAGTATCATCCGGACGTCAGCAAGGAGCCCGATGCCGAGGTCCGATTCAAGGAGGTCAACGAGGCCAACGAGGTCTTGAAGGACCCGGAGAAGCGGGCGCAGTACGACGCGCTCGGCAGCGGTTGGCATGCGGGTGACAACTTTAGTCCACCGCCAGGCGCGGGCGCTCGAGGAGCGGGTCGCGATTATCAATTCTCGGAAGATGAGGCCGCTCAGTTCAGCGACTTCTTCTCCAGTATCTTTGGTGGTATGGGAGGCGGCATGGGCGGTGGTCGTAGCAGCCGAGCCAGCGGCTTTGGTGACGCCGGTATGTATGCCGATCCTTTCGGTGGACGTGGTCGCGATCAGAACGCGCGCATTCGTATCTCGCTCGAAGAGGCCTACAAGGGCGGAACCCGCCAGCTGCGGCTCGAGGTGCCGGAGATCGATGCGCAGGGTCAGGTGAAGACACGCGCGCGTACCCTGAATGTCCGCATCCCCGCCGGTGTGACCGAGGGGCAGCAGATCCGACTTGCAGGCCAGGGTGGTCCGGGGCTTGGTGGCGGCGGGCAGGCGGGCTCTGCCGGCGATCTGTTTCTCGAGGTGGAATTCGAGCCGCATCCGCTCTTTCGCAGTGAGGGCAAGGATATCCACCTGAAGCTGCCGATCGCGCCCTGGGAGGCCGCCCGTGGCGCGACCGTGCCGGTGCCGACGCTGGGTGGTACCGTGAGCTTGAAGATCCCGGCTGGCTCGCAGAGCGCTCAGCGCCTGCGCCTAAAAGGGCGTGGCTTGCCCGGCAAGCCCGCGGGCGACGCCTTTGTCCAGCTCGAGATCACCAACCCGCCGGCCGATAGCGCTGAGGCACAGGCTGCATTCGATGCGCTGGCCGAGCGCTTTAAGTCTTTCAACCCGCGTGCAAAGCTGGGGGTCTGAGCCATGCCCGAACAGATGAGCGCAGTCGAAGGCGTGATCTTGGATGAGCGCACGGTGGTGACCGTTACCGAGCTGACTCGTGTCTGTGGCGTGAGTCTCGAGCAGGTGCGATTGATGGTCAGCGAGGGCATGCTGCATCCGCTTGGATCGGCGCCGGAGCAATGGCAATTCACCGGTATCGAGGTCCGGCGCACGCGGCGCGCGCTGCGTCTGCAGCATGACCTGGAGCTGAATCTGGCTGGCGCGGCACTGGCTTTGGATCTGCTCGATGAGGTCGAGCAGCTGCGCAGCCGGGTGCGTTGTCTCGAGCATCAGCTTGGCCGCCTCGAAGATGCTGACGGCAGTGGCTAAGTGAGCCAATCGCTTCGGTCGGTGGGCTGGCTCGTGAGTGGTCCGAGGGATTGGCTCGGGGACTGGCTCGGCGACTGGCT
>NZ_JBUDPI010000249.1:0-5920 GCF_054919635.1 Halochromatium sp.
GCACAACATCCTCAAGCAGGTGCTCGACGCGGCGAATTCGGGGATGCTGGAGCCGGACACCTTTTTCGACAATCTGCGCTCGCTGGCGGCGCAGTACGCCCGCGACCCGAACCAGGCCAATCGCGCGGAGGCCAAATCCCTCGCCGATCTCGGCCTCTTGAGCGAGTATCTAGAGGGCCTGCCGTATCAGAGCGATGTCATGCGCGTCGACCTGGACACCTGGTCGCGTTGGGGGGCACAGCGCCAGCTCGATTTCATGACCCGAGTGAAGTCGAAACTCCGTCTCTATGAGCGCTACAACGCCGATACCGACCGCTGGGTTAGCCTGGCCGAGGGCAGCCCGCCCGGCGAGCACGTCTACCCAGTGCCGCTACAGGACCTGCCCTAAGCGCTCGCGGTGCACCTTAGATCATGACCCCCATCAGGAAGACGCCGCGGGTCACACGCGTACCCCTGTCGATGCCTCGTGCGCCCGACCTGGTGACTGGGATAGCATCCGGCACGGCCAATCCTATGGCGAAAGCCACAGCGACGGCCTCAAGGTTATTGGATGTGCGCGATTTGCGCTGCCAGCGCGGCAGGGGGCCGGATGCCTATCGGGTCAGCCTGCCTCGACTGCGGCTAAGTGCGGGTGACGTCGTCGCCATCACCGGCGCCAGCGGCAGCGGCAAGAGTACGCTGTTGGAGGTGCTCGGGCTGGTCGCTCCACCGCTGCCGGGGGCTAATCTGCGCTGGCTGGCGGCTGATCCGCCGATCGACCTGATGGCCCTCTGGCAGCGCAACGCCGAGAGCCCGCTCGCGCGGCTGCGCGCCGCTCAGATCGGTTTCGTGATGCAAACCGGCGGTCTGCTGCCCTTTCTCAGTGTGCGCGATAACCTGCTCATCAACCGCCGACTGCTTGGTCTGTCAGTGGCCAATCCTTGGCTGCACCGGCTCATCGAGCAGCTCGAGCTTGGAGCGCTGCTGCAGGCCTTACCGGCGCGGCTTTCGGTGGGACAGCAGCAGCGCGCGTCGATCGCGCGGGCGCTGGCGCATCGGCCGGCGCTGCTGTTGGCGGATGAACCCACCTCGGCGCTCGATCCGAGTCTGGCCGGTCGTGTGCTGGCGCTGTTGTTGGACTCCGCCGCCGAGTCCGGCACTGCGGTGGTGATCGCCACCCATGAGCAGGAGCGCGTGCGCGCGCTTGGACTGCGCGAGCTGAAAGCAGAGATCGTCGAGAGCACTGCTGACGAGGGTCGCTCGGAAGCGCGCTTCTTGGAGGCCTCGGCATGACTGCAGAAACAGCGGCTAAGGCGGCTGCTGGTGTGGCAGCTGGGGCGCCACCTGGCCTTAGCCTAGTCCGAGCGAGCCGAGAAATCTGGCGGCTCGCCTGGAAGGATCTCTGGCACGATCGGCGCACGATGGCGGTGTTCGTGCTGACCGTGGCCGCAATCCTCGCGCCGCTGTTATTGCTGCTCGGACTCAAGAACGGCGCCATGATGCAGTTGCGTGAGACGCTGATCAGTGATCCGCGTAATCTCGAGGTGATTATCTATGGGAGCGCGCGCCTGCCGCAGGCTTGGTTCGCCGAGCTTGCCACCCGCGAGGAGGTGGCATTTGTAGTGCCGAAGACCCGCACCATCAATGCCAGCGTTGACCTGTTAGATGACCAGCGGCGTCTGCTGAGCGCGATCGAACTGCTGCCGACTGGTGCCGGTGATCCGCTGCTGCCGGTCGGCACCCGGCTGCCTGAAGATCCACAGCAGGTGCTGATCACCGCCACCTTGGCTGAGCAGCTAGGGCTCGGCGACAGGGGACTGAGCGATGCCGGTCCAAGCCATGCCCGGCAGAGCGATAAGCGGCTCGGCGATATCAGGTCAAGCGAGGCGGGGCTCGGCCATGCCGGGCTGGGTAATGCACAGCCAACCGATTCGGGACTCGGCGCCAGACTCGATGATGCGGCGGGCGATCCCGTGATCACGGCCGTGATCAAACGCTCGCTCAATGGCGAGCGCCAACATACGCGCCTGCCGTTAACGGTGGTGGGTATCGTCCCAGAGCGCGCATTCGCGCGCGCGGCGATCTTTGCACAGCCGGCGCTGTTGGTGGCCACAGAGGATTATCGCGATGGCGTCATCGAACTCGCTGGCGACCAGCCGATCTCAACGGAGAGCCTGCGCCAGCGCGAGGAGTTCGCCAATGCCCGGCTCTATGCGCGCAACCTCGAGGCCGTCGCGCCGCTGGCCGAGCAGCTGCGTCGAACCGGGATCGAGATTCGCACCCAGGCCGAGCGCATCGCAACGGTACAGGCGCTGGATCGGACCTTTTCGTTTCTGTTTCGGGTCACCGCGACCATCGGTGGCATCGGTTGTGCGTTGGCGCTTGGCGGTGCGCTCTGGCTCAACGCCGATCGCAAACGCCGCGCCCTGGCCATGCTGCGCCTGTTTGGTTTCGGGCGCTTTGCGGTGGCATTGCTGCCGGTGCTGCAAGCCCTGATCGTCGCGCTGGGGGGGCTGATCTTGGCGTTGCTGTTTTTTGCCGCAGGGGCGAGCGTCTTCAACCTGGTTTTGGGCGAGAATCTGCCTGTCGGCGGCTATGTCAGCCGACTCAGCGCGATGGACATGGTGATGGCGACTGGTTGGATGCTGCTCCTCGCCTTGATGGCGGCGGGCGCCGCCGCTTGGCACAGCGCCAGGGTGGCGCCAGCGGAGGGACTCCGTGATGTTCTCTAATAGGCGCGCGATGATGAACGTGAAAGGGCGAAACATGGGCGAAGGGTCTGCTAAATCAGTAAAGCGACCTGGCCGATTCCGAGGATGGCGGCTATTTGCGTTGGCCCTGTTGGCGCCGCTTGGCATGGGGGTGGCCGCTGCAGGCGATGCCGACGCGACGGTGACATGGGATGAAACACTCTACAATCCAAAGCCCGCTGCTGGGGACCTGTTGGTGCCGATGCCCTGTGGTGGCGCAATGACGTTTCGGGCCGTTGGCACCACAGGCGACAGCAGCGGCTCGGGTCCATTGCGCGATAAGGTGGTTGAGCTGGGCAGTGACGCCGAGGAGACTGGTTATGCGGAATATCGCCGGCTGGCGCCCATCGCGGGCAGCTTCGCGCTCGAGCCTTCCGAGGCTCAGGATGGGGAGACGGAACGCAGCCTGCTGATCGGTAAGTACGAGGTCAGTGGCCTGCAGTACAAAGCGGTCATGGCGCAGGCGCAAGGACAGCCCTGTCCGCAGCCGTCGAATGAGGGGCGCATGCCCTACGCCAATGTGAGTTGGCACGCTGCGGTGAACTTTTCTCATGCCTGGTCGCTCTGGCTGCGCGAGCAGGCCGAACAGCTCGCGGATTGCAGCGCAGGGGAGCAGCCTTGCCTGCCGCGCGTCGATGGCGAACCGGCCTTCGTGCGTCTGCCCACCGAGGCAGAGTGGGAGTACGTCGCTCGCGGCGGTGATCTAGTGAGTCCGGCAGCATTTCGCGAGCCACGTTTCCCGATGCCCGAGGGCATGGCGCGCTATGTCTGGTTCAACGAGAGTGCGGAAGGGCGGGTGCGACCGCTCGGCGTGTTGGAGCCGAACCCAGCCGGCGTGCACGACATCCTCGGCAATCTTGAAGAGATCGTGCTCGAGCCGTTTCAGTTGCGGCGTCTCGAGCGCGCCCACGGGCGGCCCGGTGGCTACGTTGTGCGCGGCGGCAGCATTCACTCCCCGGCGGATGAGATTCGCACCTCGCTGCGTCGCGAAGTGCCGCTCTACGATGAACGCGGCGCCGTCGTGACTACCGATACCGGATTCCGCGTGTTGTTGTCGACGCCGGTGCTCACCAGCGCCGAGCGCCTCGCCGCGGTGCGCGCTGCATGGTCGGACTTGGGCACCGATGTGGCGAGTGCCGATATCAATATTGATGCCGATGCCGATGCTGGTGCTGGTGCTGGTGCTGGCGAAGCGCTGGAGCCAGCGCCGACAGCGCAGCGCGCTTCTGAACCATCCGCACCATCGGCAGCGCCCGCACAGGCCTTGAGCGCCGAGCCCTATGATGATCCGGTGATGGAGCTCAGTCATCTCGCGCGGGTGATGTCCGACGACGCCATGACCGGGCGTTTAGAGCGTCTCCGTGGCGTGATTGCGGCGAACGCCGAGCGTCTGTTCGAGCAGCGCGCGCGCAGTGCGCGTGAAGCCTTGCGCTTTGGCGGCTTGTTGTGCCAAAAGCTGGCCGATGAGGGGATGAATATGGAACTGCGCGAGCAGCGCGTTGCGCTCTGCACAAAGAGCAGTGGCGCGGATGCCCCGCGTTGCACCGCGCTCGCCGAGCGGTTTCAGTCCGAGCGCGACGCCTTTGATTTCAACACGGGCTTTTATGCCGATACCATCATTCGCACGGCAAGAACCTACCCGGACGACTTGAAGGTACTCGAGACCGAGCTGGCGGGATTAAAGGCCGAGATTGCTGCTCGCGGACATACGTCCCTGAGCGCGTATCCAGCCAGCTTCCACGCCGGGGTCTTGGAATATGCCAACAAGGGGCGCGTGCGCCGAGAGCAATGGCTCAAGGCGTGTTTAGCGGTCGGGCGTGACTTAGTGAAGGACTAGCTCACTGGACTAGCCTACGGCCGCGGCTTGCCGAACGCTATTCACTGCTGACTTTGTGACGATTGAAACGGACAGGAGAGACATCGATGGGACAGTTCGCTAGACGCTATTCTGCAGTAACGACGCTCAGCTACCTCGTTGTTGCCACCTCGTTGACGGGCTTGAGCGGTTGCATGGCGACCATGCCGAGCAGCAGCAGTAGTGGCGCTGGTTACGCCGGCTATAGCCCAGCTAGTTATACGCCAGCGGAACAGGATCTGCGCCAGCAGTCGCAATTATTCAGCAAGACATCCATGCAGGGCTGCGTCGCGGGTGCCGCAGCGGGCGCATTGCTCGGCTTGCTCATCGATAGCATGCAGAACGATGGCCGCAACAATAGCCGACGCGATAAGATGCTGATTGGCGCCGCTAGTGGTTGCGCCGCAGGCATGGCCGCGAATGCCTATGTGCAGAACAAGCGTAGCCAATACCGAAACAGCGAGGCGCGTATCAATGCGATGATTGTCGAGGTCCGCAATGATAACCAGCGGCTGTCGAATCTAGTCGCGACGACTCGCGAGGTGATTGCCGATGACAAGCGCCGCATCGCCGAGGTGAATCGCCAATATCGCGACAAGCAAATCTCCGCCAACGAGGCGCGCGCGCAGCTGGCACGCGTGAAGGACAATCGGCGCTTGCTTGACAATACCATCGATGGCGCGAGGGAAAAGGAGGCCAACTGGCGCGAGATCGCAGCGATCGAAAAACGTGACGGCGTTCAGACCGCGCGGCTTGATGCCGAGATTAACCAGTATAAGAAACAGGTGGCGGCACTCGAGGCAGAAAGGGCGCTGATGGATCGCGAGATCGCGGCGAGTCCAGCAGCGGCATGATGGAGCAATGTTCGATGAAACCGGTGCTGAGCCCCGTCGCCATCCTGATGGCTTTGCTACCTGCGCTACTCCTAGTCAGTTGCGCAACAACGCCTGACCAATGTAACCCCAATCATCCTGACTTCTTTAATAATGTCAGCTGTCTTGGCTCGGGCGCTTATGCTCAACGCCAGCGCAATCTGGAGTCAACGCTCGCCTCCGAGCGCAGCCGAAATCGAGCCTTCCAGACCTTGGTCGCCGATCTGCAAACCGAGCAGTCGGCGGTGCGCTCCGATCTGCGCTCGACGCAGGCGGCCTTGCAGCGCGCCGATGCCAACTGGCGTCAAATTAGAGCCAGTCTTGCTGCGGAGACGAGGGCGAGTCCCGCGCTGGCAACGCGCGTGCGGCAGATCGATGACGATTTCGCTAGCGTTCAAGCCGGCAAGGTCGCCGAACGCAATGCGTTGGCCAATCAGGTGAAGTTGCTCCTGCAGGAGCTGGAT
>NZ_JBUDPI010000025.1:0-20510 GCF_054919635.1 Halochromatium sp.
CTGGCTTGATTCAATGGTAACCCCTGTGACCACGACCGACCAAGCCAAACGCACCTTGTTGCGTGACAAGATCTGGGAATCGCCGTAAACTAAGGGGTCTGGCTGAGTGGCAGAGTGGTTATGCAGCGGCCTGCAAAGCCGTGGACGCCGGTTCGATTCCGACCTCAGCCTCCAATGTTTACAAGCACCAAAGCCCGCACTAGCGGGCTTTTTTGTCGAGCACAACGATCTTGTCGACGAAGCCTAGCCGCAGGTTTTTCGCGCTGAGGTAGTCACGAACCTGCCAGGTTGGGATCGGTACACCGTGGTCTTCCAGGAAGATGCGTGCCATGTGGACGAGGAAGTCAGGATGGTGCTGGTACGGGATGCGCAGCGGTAATCGGTACACGCGGAACTCTGCATTATCGATCTGGGTGCAAGCATCAACGAAGCCTCCAATGTCGAGCGGTGCAAGCCCCGCATAGCCTAAGGCCGCAAGATGATCTGGCAGATCGGCGGGATCAGCCTCATCGCCGTTGAGGGTGAACACCAGGCTTCCCCCCGGCTTGACCGAGGCAAAGGCTGCCCGCGCCAGCTCCCCCCAGTCCTGGTCGAAGTAATAGATCGAGTGCGTGAAACAGACGAGATCGAACTGCTCTCTCTGCTGCGTTAGCGCTCTGTAATCGGCATGCAAAATATCCGCGCCCAGCGCTAGGCTCTGATCCGCGGCGCGCAGGCCAGCAAGGCTGAGCGGGTCGCGCTCGATAAGCTGAACGCGCTGGAAGTCGCGGAACAGCTCGAGCAGCCGGCCTCGGCCGCTGCCGACGTCTTGAGCGCTCCCTTGCGCAGGGAGCCTGGCTAGGATCTGGCTGGCAAAGAGCTCCAAGAGTGCTGGGGTTTCGCCGCTCGCATCGTAGAGCAGCTCTATCAGCTCAATGGCATAGTTCGGATCAAGCGTTAGCCATCCTGCGCCGATCTGATCTGGTAGAGGATAGCGGCCCAGGAAGCCGAGCACTCGGTCAGCGGGCAGCTCGATACCATTGGGGAGAGGCGGATTCAGGGTGATCTCGTTCATTGGCTCGGGCTCTTGTCATGGATCAGGCGAAGACGCCAGAAGGCACTGAGACCTTGCTGCAACAGCAGCCCACCAACGCCAAGACTCGAGAGGACAGCACCCCAGAAGCCAGCCGCATCGGCGCCGCGGGCTAGGTTGACAAAATAATCGGGCATCGGCTCAGGCCTGACATCAGTCGTTCACTCACCGCATCGGGTCCGTCTCGCGATCGGCTTCTCGCAGACCCTAGCCCTGTTCACCGGTCGCAGACGCCAGTTGGTCGGCCATCGTCCGCGAGCTCGCATCCGGGCTCGCAGCCTGGCTCGCATCCGGGCTCGAGGTGCTTTATTAGTGGCCAAACAGCCGGCGCACATCAACCGCTTGGCGTGCCTCGGCAAACGCCAACAGCTCAAAGGGCTTGAAGCCGAAGAGACGGGCAATCAGCAGGTCCGGCAGCTGCTCGATGCGCATAGTGTTGACGTTGACGCTGTCGTTGTAGAGCTCACGGCGGTCGGCGATACTGTCTTCGAGATAGGAGATGCGCTGCGAGAGCTGTTGGAAGCTGGCGTTAGCCTTGAGCTCCGGATAATGCTCGGCGAGGGCGAAGAGTCGATCGAGTCCAGCCCGAAGACGCTCCTCAGCCTGGCCTAGACCTCGCACATCGCCGCGCTCACGGGCCGTGGAAACCGCCGAGCGCGCCTCGACCACGCGCTCTAGCGTCTCTTGCTCGTAGCTCATGTACTCTCGGCAGACCGCCACCAGGCTCGGCAGCTCGTCATGACGCTGCTTTAGCATCACATCGATATTCGACCGAGCCTTGGCGACCTGATGCTTCAAGCGCACCAGGTTGTTATAGATGCCCCCTGCATAGAGCCCGATCACGAGAACGACAACGAGGACGATGATCAACGTCAGGCTCATTCGGCACCTCTCAGAGCAGTGAAGCTCGAGCAATAGAGACGGCACGGGCATTCGCTGCGATCACAGCTGGCTGCCGGGCTCACAGCAGCGCGATCAACGCGATCGCCGTCTCCAATGGTAGTCGATTCGCACCGGGCCTTTGTCGCCCGTGCTATGGTTCCAGCGTCTTCAGATGAGGTTGGCGAGGTGACGTGAGCGGATTAACCCACTTCAACCCTGCGGGCGAGGCACAGATGGTCGATGTTGGGGCCAAGCCCGAGACCG
The DNA here is from genome assembly GCF_054919635.1 of Halochromatium sp. Lineage (NCBI taxonomy): Bacteria > Pseudomonadati > Pseudomonadota > Gammaproteobacteria > Chromatiales > Chromatiaceae > Halochromatium > Halochromatium sp. The sequence continues at coordinate 2,219 of NZ_JBUDPI010000025.1, forward strand.
ACCGCATCGCCCGCGCAGAGGGCTGCATTCGGATGCAGCCCGAGACCCTGCGTCTGATCGAGCAAGGTGGTCATGCCAAGGGCGATGTGCTCGGCATTGCGCGGATCGCCGCCATTATGGGCGCTAAGCGCACCGCAGATCTGATCCCGCTCTGCCATCCATTGGCGCTGACCAAGGTCGATTGCAGCTTCGAGATCCAGCGACCGCGAAGCGCTGACGACGGTGGGGCGCTGGTCGGGACGGCAGGAGCTGAAACAGCCGCTGCGGACGCTGGTATCGACGCTGCCGTGCTGTGCCGCACGACGGTGGCGACACGCGGTCGCACCGGGGTCGAGATGGAGGCACTCTGTGCAGTGCAGATCGCACTGCTGACCATCTACGACATGTGCAAGGCGGTTGACCGTAGCATGATCATCGATGGCGTCAGCCTGCTCGAGAAGCGCGGCGGACGCAGCGGACACTGGACGCGCAGCGCATGAGCGAGCCGATCACAAATCCGGTCTTTCAACGCGCCGCCTTCCTCAGCGCAGCGCCAGAACTGGCTGCAGCGCCCGAGGATAGCGGTTATGAGGTTGCCTTCGCAGGCCGTTCGAACGCCGGCAAGTCCAGCGCCATCAACGCCATCTGCCATCAGCGGGGACTGGCGCGCACGAGCAAGACCCCGGGGCGCACGCAGCAGCTGATCTTCTTTCGGCTCGACGACGAGCGGCGGCTCGTGGACCTGCCTGGCTATGGCTTCGCCAAGGTCTCGCTCTCGATCAAGCAGCGTTGGCAGCAGCTGATGGAGCGCTACCTGGAGCGTCGGGCATCACTCAAGGGACTCATCGTCGTAATGGACATCCGCCACCCCATGACCGACATCGACCAACAGATGATCGACTGGGGCGTCGCCGCCGAGCTGCCGTTGCTCCTGCTGCTGACCAAGGCGGACAAGCTCAAGCGCGGCGCGGCTGCGAGCAGTTTGGCGCAGGTCCGCAAGGCGATCTCAAACGCTCCGGTGCCGATTCAGGTGCTCGCCTTCTCGTCGGTCAGCCGGATCGGTCTGAGCCAGGCTCAAGACCAGGTCTCGCACTGGCTCGGTCTGTAGCACAGCCTTCTTAGCGCTCAGAACTCGCCAACGGCGGCGCCTTGCATCATCGCGCGAATCGTGTCGCGAACGCTGATCGCTTCCTGCTTCAGCTCCGGTGGAAGCTCCCGACCACCATAGATCATAAAATCCAGGTTCATCGAGAACAGCCAGAGCTTACCCTCACGGTCCTCGACCAACGCAATGCGACAGGGCATGAAGCCGCTGTAATGATTGCGGTACTCGAGCATCATCTTGCCAACCTGCGCGTCACAGAACGACAGAAAGTTGACATAGCGATAGTCTTCGCCAGTGACGGCTTCGACCTGCTGATAGAAGGGCGATTCGCCGACGAAGAGCAGGTTATTGGTGGTCGCAAGGCTCTTCAGCGAATCGATCACCTCGTCGGTACTGAGGTCTTCTTCCACGGGCACCGACCACATCATCGCAGTGCCCGGATCGCCGGTCTCAAGCAGGTCTGAAGCGAAGCTGGAGTAGGTCGGGAGGAATTCCGGATCAAAGTCGGCGAGGCGCGGCATCAGCCACAGGGCGATCGCGATCACAAGGATCAGGGTTAGCGCGCCGATGACCGCGAGCAGATTACGGATCAATGTCATGCCAGACTCCGAACAGGCTATCGGGACCGGCCGACGGTCGCGCAGACAGCCGCTGCACGGCCTGTGGGCCGGCTGGAGCCCGGACGCGGGCTCCGATGCGTGACGTCTAGCTCAGAGCTAGTTGGGGCGGCCCGATCAGTTCGCTGATGCGGCTGGGCCAACGCTGGGTGCTGCCGGCATCTCAGGCATCGCCGGACGCTCGGGCATCGGCGGCATCTCCGGCATACTTGGCATCTCAGGCATGTCCGGCATCTCGGGCATGTCATGCATCATGGGCATCGGATGCATGCGCGGGCAGCCCGCTCCCATCTCTTTACAATTGGGATGCATGCCGTGGTAGCCATGCCCTGGATAGCCGGGGCCGTAGCCATAGCCGGCCTGCGGCGGTTGGCCATAGGCTGGACCGGCCATCGGTGGCCTTTCGGGCTGGGCGGCACCGCCGAAGAGCGCGGCAATGGCCTCTTTCTGCTCATCGCTCATGGCTTCGATGGTCGCCCGATACGATTCATAGCGCTCGAGCATCTCTTTGCGACGCTGCTCGGCCTTTGCCCGCATCTCCTCAATGCGCTTGGCGCGCTCTTGCATCGCCTTCTCGTAGCGCTTTTGCATCTCGGCGCGCATCGCTTCCATCTTGTCAGCCGACGACGGCTGCGGCTGAGCCTCGGCCTGCTCTGGGCCTTGCTCCGAGGCCTGCGCCTCTGGCGCCTGCTCGGCTCCTTGTGCCGCCTGCTCAGAAGGCTGCTCGGGCGCTTGCTGGCTCGGCTGTTGGGCCGCCTGTTGGGTTGGCGCGCTCTCTGCAGCCGGCTCAGCGGCAGGCGCCGCCGGAGCGGCCGCTTCCTGAGCGAGCGCAGCCGAGCCAAGACTCATGCTGAGCGCGATGGCGGATACAGTTGACAGGAAGAGGCCTTTCGGAAACATCGTTTTCTGGAAGATCGCTTGTTGGGACATCGTGGTGGTACTCCTCATCTTGGGTGGCGTGGTGGATGGAAGAACGCGGCGACCATAGCACGGTTGCCGAAGCCGAGAAAGCGAGGCCAAGGGCCGGTGCGCTTGCTCCAGAGAGCAAGATGATTGCTCAATAGGGTATAGAATGAAGGGATTCGCGGGGAATGAGAAGTGGGAGATCAGCGCATGCAGATTGGCGACCTGATGGCCGAGACCGGTGTCAAGTTCGGAACCAGCGGTGCACGTGGCCGGGTCGAAGACATGACCGATCTGGTCTGTTACGCCTACGCGCAAGGCTTCTTGCGCTACCTGCTCGGCATCGGAGCCTTATCGACAGGCAGCAAGGTCGGCCTCGCTGGCGATTTTCGCGCCAGCACGCCGCGCATCCTCGGTGCCTGTGCCAAGGCGGTGACCGATATCGGCTGTCAACCAGTGAATCTCGGTCGCATTCCGACACCAGCCCTAGCGGCTTATGGGATCGCCAACGGCTGGCCCACGATGATGATTACTGGCAGCCACATCCCCGACGACCGCAATGGCATCAAGTTCAATCTGCCGAGCGGCGAGATCCTGAAGCAGGATGAGGAAGGGATTCGGACACAAGCCATCCAGGTGCCCGATGGACTCTTCGACGCCGCTGGGGCCTTCATCGATGCCAGTCACAGTACCCTACCGCCCGAGGAGCCTTCAGCACTCGAGCACTACATCGCGCGCTATCTGGATTTCTTCCCAGCAGACTGGCTCGCCGGCCAGCGCATCGGACTCTACGAGCACTCCAGTGTTGCCCGCGACGCCCTGTTTCGGGTGCTCACCGGGCTCGGCGCAGAGGTAGAGCGCCTGGGCTTCTCGGAGACCTTTCTCCCGGTTGACACTGAGGCGATCCGCGCCGAGGACGTCGCTCTGGCGCGCGAGTGGAGCGCCGATGGACGCCTCAACGCCTTGGTCTCCACCGATGGTGACGGTGATCGGCCTTTGATCGGCGACGAGCGAGGTGAATGGCTGCGCGGTGACATCGCCGGAATCCTCTGTGCACAGGCACTAGGCGCCGCTGCTGTGGTGACGCCGATCAGCTCCAACTCGGCCCTCGAGGGCAGCGGCTGGTTTCGCGAGACGCTGCGCACTCGTATCGGCTCACCCTATGTGATCGCTGGCATGCAGGCCTTGTCTGCGCGAGGCATAGCGCCCGTTGTCGGCTACGAGGCGAACGGCGGCTTCTTGACCCAATCCGATATCCAGCATCAAGGCCGAGTCTTACCAGCACTGCCAACCCGCGATGCGGTGATCGTAGCCGTCGCGCTGATCGGCACCGCCCGCGCCACTCACCAGCCGCTATCGGCCCTAGCGCAGTCACTCCCGCAACGCTTCACCTATAGTGATCGGCTCAAGGACTTTCCGACGGCGCTCAGCGAAGCACGCTTCGCCGCCTTCCAAACCGGCGACCGCGCGGCCGATCGCGCCGCGTTGGACCGCATCTTTGCCGCCGACTTCGGTCCCGTGGCCGAGGTTGATGAGACCGATGGCATCCGCATGACGCTCGTCTCTGGGGATATCCTGCATCTGCGCCCTTCCGGCAATGCGCCCGAGCTGCGTGCCTACACCGAGGCAGACAGTCCGGAGAGAGCCAAGGATCTAAGCCGGCGCTGCCTCGCAATCTTGGAGCGTTGGCGCAGCGCCTAGGACATCAAACCTCAGTCAGCGCTGCGTTTCTGTGCGCCAAGCTCGGCGACTCTGCCCCACTCGCGGCAGGCCCCGGTAACGCTCGGCGCGGGTCTCCAGCAAGGCAAGGGCAGCCGTATCCAGCTCGCGCTCAAAGGTCCACAAGCGCTCGTCGGCAGATTGCTCGGTACCGCTGTCGATGTCGATGTCGGCAACTAGCTCAATTAGCGACGGCTCGATATAGCACGCCTCCCCGCCACTCAAGCTTACTTGCACGCCGCTTCCAACCGAGGCCAAGCGCTGTTTCCAAGGGGGGAGATGGCTTAGGTGAGACGATGGAGCAGAGAGTGGCTCGATCCCGAGCATGGTGTCCGCATGCAAGGCGAGCGGATGTCCTCCCGCATCGACCACGATCAGCAGATCGCGGCTCGCAGCGGGCGGCAGCGTCGATCCGTCCAACGCGGCCGGACTGATGACCGGGGCAAGCTCACCGCGCAGATCAAAGGCACCCACCAGATAGGCCGGGGTGTCATCGAGTGCGGTCAGGCGCGGCAAGGATAAGCAGGTGCGCAGGCTGGCAGCGGCGACGGCATAGGTCTGAGCACAGAGCGCAAAAACCACGCACTCGGTTGTAGCACTCAAACAGGGCGACGGCGAGATCGGCCTTGCCTGGCACTCGACAGAGATCATTCGGGGCCTCCGGGCCGTAGCGGCCGACTGACCAACCTAGAGACCGGGCCAACCGAACTCGATGGTTAGTGTCCCGGCGTCATTGCGCTAAGCCTAGTCTATATTTCGGTTTTTTTGCGCCTTGGCGCTGATTTCTCGCGCCAAAGCTGTCAGTCAGTCGGTCCCTCACGCAGCAACGGACGCATGGCGCGCAGGAGGTTGGCGAACAGATGCGGATGATCCGCCTCTTCCCGTGCCAATAGGACCTTCATGTGCTCGCGCCGAGTCGGCATCCGGAAGCAGGCCGGGCAGCTATCGGGCACCACCGGCAGTCCGGCGTTGCTGGCGAAGTCGCGCATCTGCCGCTCGCGACAGTAGACCAAGGGGCGGATGATGCGCAGGTCGCCGGCATCATTGCGGTAATGCGCCTTCATGGTCCGAAGCTGCCCCCCGTGGAACATCGACATCAGCAGGCTTTCGGCGAGATCGTCGAGATGTTGTCCGAGGGCGAGCACGTTGTAGCCCTGGTCCCGGCATAACCGATACATGATCCCCCGCTTCATCCGTGCGCAATAGGCGCAGAACGAGTCACCATCCATGTGCTCACGGGCCTGCTCCATGATGGGCTGGCGCTCATAGTGCCAAGGCAAACCGCGCTGTGCATACCACTCGGTAAGTGGCGCCGGATCGAAGCCCGGCACCTCGGGATCGATGGTCAGCACCGCCAGCTCGAAGCGCACCGGCGCATAGCTGCTGAGATGCCGCAGCACCTCGAGCAGCGACAGTGAATCCTTGCCCCCAGAGACGGCCAGTAGGATGCGATCGCCATCACGGATCATCTCGAAGTCCGCGATTGCTCGACCGACTTGCCGCAGCAGCGACTTGGGTGGACGCGGTAGCTGCAGGGGCCGCTCGGGGGCGACGAGACTTGGCGGGACTGTCTTTGGCAAGGTTGACTCTGACGGGGCGGACTCGGACATGCCTCAGCTCATCCGCAGCACGAGCTTGCCCGTCATCCCACCGGCCTCAAGCCGGCGATGGGCCTCGGCAGCCTGCTCGAGCGGCAAGCTCTCGGCGACCTGCACCCGCAGCTTGCCGGCATCGAACAGCTCGCCGCAGCGGCGCAGGATCTCGCCTTGGTGATCGAGAGCTGCCGTTAAGCCCCTCAACTGGGGCGTCAGCATCAGCTCGAGGCTGATCCGCAGGTTGCGGTTGCGAGCCTCTTTGAGGTCGAGGTCGGGGCCGGGATCGAGGATCGTCACCAGGTCGCCATAGACCGCTATCAGTGGAATTGTTTCACGAAACACGGCCGGCCCGATGGTATCGAACGCGACATCGACACCACGCCCTTCGGTCCAGTCAGCCAGGCTATCGCGGAGCGACTCTTCCCGATAGTTGATCGCGTACTCGGCGCCAAGATCGTGCACCAGATCGGCCTTGTCGGCGCTGCTGATCGTGGTGGCGACCCTTGCGCCCGCCGGGCGGGCAAGCTGGATCGCGACATGCCCAACACCGCCAGCACCACCATGGATGAGCACGCGCTGTCCCTCGCGCAGGCGAGCACGGTCGTAGAGCGCCTCCCAGGCGGTGATCAGGACCAAGGGGGCAGCAGCCGCCTCGACAAAATCCAGCGATGTGGGCTTGGGCTGCGCGATACGCTCATCGACAACAATATACTCGGCATAATTGCCATGCGGCCCACCCAAGCCGCCATGGCAGAACCAGACCGCATCACCAGGCCGAAACCGAGTCACGCCTTCGCCAACGGCCTCGACCACGCCTGCACCATCGCAGCCCAGCACCGCGGTCAGGGTCTCGGGGACCAAGGTGCCACGAGCACGAATCTTGGTATCAACCGGATTCACGCCGGCCGCTTCAAGGCGGACCAGGACATCGGTTGCCGATTGTATCTCTGGCTCCGGCAGCTCGACCCGAGTTAACACATCCGGTGCGCCGGGCTCACGCATCTGTATCGCCTTCATGGGGTCTCCTCGTCGTTGTGAGGGTAGAGAACATCGAGTCAGCCACGGCGTCATCATGGCTCACTGCTTCGACTACAGGGCTTACACTACAGGTTATCGTATAGATCATCGGGCACCGGTGCCTGAGTTGGAGGACCGCATGCAGATCGAACATTGGCACCCAGGGGATGATGGACCCTTGAATGAGGTCGCGATGCGGCACAAGCTCGAGCGGCGCGGCTACCAGGTCAGCCGCTATGTCTACTCGCCCGGCATGTTCTTTCCCGCGCACGATCACGCCGAGGACAAGATCGATGCCGTGCTATCCGGCCGCTTTCGGATCACCATGCAGGGCCAAGAGGTCGTGCTGGAGGCCGGGGACCTGGTGATTGTGCCCAAGCATGTGATCCATACCGCGGAGGTCGTTGGCGACGAGCCCGTCGTCAGTCTTGACGCCGTCCGCTCAGCCTAGCCCCGGGGCCAGCCGCGGTACATAACAGGTGAAGGTTGAAGACCGCGACGACTGCCGCGATCTCTCCGGCTCGCGGCAGGATGCATCGTCTGCCGCCTGTCTATGCCAATAATCGGCCGATGCGGGGCCGACATGGGTCCAATGCAGGGCTAATCCAGGAGAGCAGCATCCGATGACAACGATCATGCTTGTCGATAATGGCTCGCGCCGTGCTGACGCGACGCTCGCGCTGCGCCGACTGAGCGCTGCACTCGGCAACCGACTCGGTCTGCCCGTTCACCCGGTTTCGCTGCAGCATTCCTCAAGCATTCCCGCAGAGGAACTCGATGGTCGCCCCGCGGACACCTTAGAGCCCTTCCTCGTGCACATGGCGGCCGAGGGTCAAACAGACTTTCTCGCCGTGCCCCTCTTCTTCGGGCCCAGCAAGGCCCTGACTAAGCTGATCCCGGAAACGGTTGCACGCGTCAACGCTGTTGGTCCTAACGTCTGCATCGACGTCGCCGATGAACTCTGTCCATTGCCGGTTGGAGAGCCACGGCTTGCGATGATCCTGGATCGCGCCATTCGCACAGCGATCTGCGACTTGAGTCGGAATGCGCCGAATCAATTGTCACCGCGCGCGTTGCTGGTCGATCACGGTTCCCCGATTCCGGAGGTGACCGCGGTCCGCCGCTGGTTGGCCGCTCAGCTCGAAACCCTAACGAAAGGCGATTATCGCCTTAGCGAGGCGGCAATGGAGCGACGCGCTGGTGCTGAATATGCCTTTAACGGCGCCTTGCTTGAGGAGGCCTTGACTGACATTGGCCAACGCGAGCCGCAGGCTCAGGTGGTGGTTGGGATGCAGTTCATCGGGCCGGGACGCCATGCCGGAAAGGACGGTGATGTGGTATCGATCTGCGAGCGAGCGCAGGAGCAGTTTCCTGGTCTGGAGATTCGTATCTCGCGGCTGGTTGGTGATGATCCTGGACTACTTGATATCCTCACCGACCGGGCCAATACCGCCCTGGGCGCGAACAACGAGGCATCCCTGCCCCGCTTCGCATGCGCATCGGCTTACGCCTAGCGCCCAGACCCTAGTCTTGGACGGCCTGCAGATAATTCGCTTTGAATGTCTCGCGATCTTCCTTGTTGCCCGAATTCAGGCCAAGGGCTGCCATCTTGTCCTTCATCCAGCGAGGCAGCACACCACGGGAATAGACGTTGTCCGGGTTTTCCGGATCAACGTAACGGGTGTAATTGCCAGTGCCAGCCCGTTTGGCTCCGGTGCTGCCGCTGCCGCGGCGACGCTTGCCTGAGGGCATCAGAAGGTTGGCAATCTCCTCAGCGTCGTGGCCACGTGCATCAATCAGGTCCTTGATCTCTTGGGCCAGCTCAGTCTTTTCCGTCTGCCAACGTTGATCGAGGGCCTTCTTCAGCTCAGCCTCGCGCTGCTTGGTCTGTTCAATCTGATTCTTCAGCTCTTCTGCCGAAAGATGTTGATATTCCACTCATCCCCTCCGGGGCGTATCGATGAAAAACATAACGCCCAGCGCGCGCGTTGCGCCTGCTAGGCAGCTTGTAACCCTGCTGATCACCGGATAGCGTTTCGGCTACCGAACGCTCGGTCGCAAAAAGAGGCATTGATCGCAGTCGAGCAGCCACCGCATCGCGCTGGCTCTTCGCCGCAAGCGATGCGATGGCTGCGATGCTGATCACGCCTGTTGGCGCTATTGATGCTGCCGGAAGCAGGATTCCAGCGGCAGGTTGATGGTCACCCGCATTAATCTAAACTTAAACAAGGAAAAGTCAAGCCGAAAACGAGTCAAAGCCGGTTCAGTCTCTTCGTTATGAGAACCAATCGACATCCACGGCTTGCTTATTCTTTACTCCCCGTATTGAGGTCACACTATCGTGCTGTTCTATCTGAAGCTCTACCTGCTGACGGTGCCCCTGTTCTTTCTCCTCGATATGCTTTGGCTCGGGGTGATTGCCCGTCACTTCTACCGCAACAATCTCAACCATCTCCTCTCGGATCGCGTGGACTGGCCAGCGGCGATCATCTTCTACTTGATCTATATCGTCGGGATTCTTCTGTTTGCGGTCGCGCCAGGATTGGCAGCTGATTCGCTGCGCAAGACCGCGCTGTGGGCGGCCGCCTTTGGCTTTTTCACCTATGCAACCTATGAGCTGACGAACCGTGCAACACTGCCAGACTGGCCGATGAAGGTCGTCATCGTCGATACAGCCTGGGGCATCACGCTCTGCACGCTGGTCGCTATTGGCGCCCATCTCATCGGCAAACAGCTGGTATAACTACCAGGCATTGACCTAGGGTCAGTCCTGCTGAAGCCGATAGCGCGCACCACAATAGGGGCAGGTCAGCTCACCGCTGGGCTCCTCATCGATCGGCAGATAGACGCGGGGGTGCATATTCCAGACCTCATCCTCGGGCAGCGGGCAGCTCAGGGGCAGGTCTTTTGCAGTCACGACCCGGGCGTTGGTGTCCGCTGGCGGTGGCGTTACACCGGTCATATCAAGTGCGGGGTCGATGATGTGCTCTTCCATCGGGTCTTACTCTCTAAGCAGCCTGTCGTCAGAGGTAGGTCAGCCAATCGGCGTGCGCTTCGCTATTGCCTTGAACGACGTCGAAATACATGGATTGCAAGCGCTCGGTAATGGGGCCTCGCGTCCCGATGCCGATCTCGCGGCCATCGACCGAGCGGATCGGGGTGACCTCCGCCGCGGTGCCAGTGAAGAAGGCCTCATCGGCAATATAGACCTCATCACGGGTAATGCGCTTGCTCACCACCTGGAGGCCGATCTGGTCGGCCAAGGTCATGATGGTGCGCCGGGTGATGCCGTCCAGGGCAGAGGTCAGCTCAGGCGTATAGAGCACGCCATCGCGCACCAGAAAGACGTTCTCACCGCTGCCCTCGGTCACATAGCCTTCGGCATCCAACAGCAGTGCCTCGTCATAGCCATCACGAATGGCCTCTTGCAAGGCCATCATCGAGTTCATGTAATTGCCGTTGGCCTTGGCCCGGCACATGGTGGCGTTGACATGATGCCGGGTAAAGGAGGACACCCTCACCCGGATGCCGTTGGTCATGTTCTCTTCACCCAGGTAGGAGCCCCAGTCCCAAGCGGCAACGATGCAGTGAACGCGCAGATTGTCAGCGCGCAGCCCCATGCCCTCAGAGCCGTAGAAGCACATCGGACGGACATAGGCGGAGCGCAGGCCATTCTCGCGCACAGCAATGCATTGCGCCTCGTCGATGGTCTCGCGGTCATAGGGCATCCGCATGCCGAGGATGTGCGCCGAATTGAATAGGCGCTGGGTATGATCGCGCAGACGAAAGATTGCTGGACCGCGCAGGGTCTCATAGGCGCGAACGCCTTCGAACACGCCCATGCCGTAGTGCAGCGTGTGGGTCAGCACATGCACTTGGGCCTCTCGCCAGGGCACAACCTCACCGTTGTGCCAAATGAGGCCATCACGATCGTGCATCGTCATCGTTGTGAAGCTCCGGTACGAACGCCCGCGCAACGCAGGCGGTATGAGAGTGCCATCGGTCAGTCCGCCGCGCTGGCTTCCATCAGCTGCTGCCAGATGGCCGTGACAGACTGCCGCTCCAAGCCGAGCTGAGTATCCTCGACCAGTCCCGCCGTATCCTGCAGCGCATGGCGATGATAGGCCGCACGCAAGGCCTTATAGGCCTGCGTCAGCTCAGCGCCGACCGACTCGGCCAGCAATCCCTGTTTGATGAGCGTCTCAAGCAGGCGGATATTGTCGGTCCAGGTCGTCAAGGCGGGATAATCACAGGCCCAGCGCAGAACCGCGTATTGGACCATAAATTCGATGTCCGCAATACCACCCGCGCCCTGTTTCAGGTCAAACCAGCCTTCCCGCGTCTTATCCAGATTGGCGCGCATCTTGGCGCGCATCGAGCAGACCTCCTCGCGTAGCCGATCCGGCTCCCGTGGTCGTTGCAGGATTGCAGCGCGAGCCTGCTGAAAGCGCTCGCCGAGTCGTTGATCACCAGCGATTGGACGCGCACGCACCAACGCCTGATGCTCCCAGGTCCAGGCACTCTCCGCCTGATAATCGGTGAATGAGGCCAGCGAGCGAGCGATCATGCCCTTATTGCCGTCGGGGCGCAGGCGCATGTCGACCTCGTAGAGCACACCGGAGTAGGTGGGCGTGGTCATCACATGGATCAGCCGCTGCCCGAGCCGGACATAGAATTGCTCGCTGGCAATGGGCCGTGGTCCATCCGTCGTCTGACCCGCTGTCGCCTCGTCATAGAGAAACACCAGGTCGAGATCGGAATTGTAGCCGAGCTCGAGGCCGCCGACCTTGCCATAGCCGATCACACTGAAGCCGGGAGCCTCTCGATGCGTCCCAGGCGGGCAGCCATGGCGCTCGACCAAGTCTTGCCAGGCCATCTCCACGCTGCGCCCGGTCGCAACCTCGGCAATCTCGGTGAGATAGTCACTGACCACCATCAGCGGGATGGCCCCAGTCACATCAGCCGCTGCGACGCGCAGGCGGTTGCCTTGCGCGAACTGCCGCAGCCGCTCCATGCGCTGCTCGAGGTCATGCGCATCAACCCCCGAGAGCAGCTGATCGAGCTCCTGCTCCAAATCGACGCGGTGCAAGGGCTCGAACAGCCGACGTGGATCAAGCAGCTCATCGAGAAGCAGCGGCTGACGCGCAGTACGCTCACCAAACCACGGACTCTTGGCACTGAGCCGCACCAGCTGATGCAGTGCGTCGGGATGCTCGGCGAGGAGGTCGAGGTAGGCGGTGCGGCCGAGCACGGCCTCCAGCACCTTGAGCACCCGGCTCAGTGTCAGGTCAGCCGCCCCCGAGGCGGCAACCTCTTCCAGCAGCCGCGGCATCACCAGCCCCAAACGCGCAACACCCCGGCTCGACAGGCCCTTTCGCTGGGCCGTGTCGCGGAAATCGACGATCTGCTGCCAAGCCGCATCGGGGTCAGCGAAGCCCGACTCCTGTAGCAGCGCGACCACCTCTGCCTGCTCCGGTGTCCGCTCCCAGAGCGCAGCAACCGACGTCCCCGCCTGCGGACGCTCATCGGGATCGGCGAAGACGGCATCGAAATGGCGTTGAACACAGGCTCGATGCGCGCTGAGGACCGCGTCAAAGCTTTGCCAATCCTCATAGCCCATCGAGCGCGCCAGCCGCTCACGGGCGAGAGGTGCAGTTGGCAAGGTATGCGTTTGCTCGTCACGCCAGGCCTGCAGTCGGTTCTCAGTCAAGCGCAGGAACCGATAGGCTTCGGTCAACTCGGTAACGGTTGCAGGCTCGAGCAGACCCTTTTGGCCTAGCAGCGCTAGCACCTGCTGAATGGGCCGGACTTGGAGGTCGGGCTCACGACCGCCGCGAATGAGCTGGAACGACTGGCCGATGAACTCGATCTCACGGATGCCGCCGGGGCCAAGCTTGATATTGTCGGCCATACCCTTGCGCTTGAGCTCGCGATCGATCAGGACCTTGAGGTGACGCAGTGAGGCAATCGCGCCGAAATCGAGATAGCGGCGGTAGACAAAGGGCCGCAGCATCGCCTCAAGCTCGGCTCGGGCCTCCGGCTCCCCGGCAATCACTCGAGCCTTGGTCATCGCGTAGCGCTCCCATTCCCGTGCCTGGGAATGGTAATAGCCTTCCATGGCATCGAGGCTCATCGCCAGCGGTCCGGCATCGCCAAACGGCCGCAAACGGGTGTCGACCCGGAATACGAAGCCATCGATGGTCTTGGCATTGAGTGATTTGACCAGCCGCTGGCACAGACGCGTGAAGAATTGCTCGACACTCAGCTCGCGCGGACTGCCTTGTATACGCCCAGCGCTCGGAAAGGCGAAGATCAGGTCGATATCGGACGACAGGTTGAGCTCGCGCGCACCCAGCTTGCCCATGCCCAGCACGAGCAGCGACTGCGGCCGTGCATGACCATCCTCCGGCACGCCGAGCTCGGCGCGCGTCCATTGCTCGAGCAGGCGCAGGCTCTCACAGATACAGCTATCAGCGAGCGCGCTCAGGTCTTCGAGGGTCTCGTCGAGCTCGGCCCAGCCGGCCAGGTCTCGGAATATGATGCGCAGCATCTGTTGGCGCCGAAAGCGCCGCAATGCCCGCTGCAGGGCCTCCTCATCGGCGACCCCGGCGAGCGTCTCACGCAATTGGTCAGCAATGGCATCGGCCGCAAACGAGCGCGTGAGCGCGTTGGTCTCGAGCAGACTGGCAAAGCTCTGCGGATCACGGGCGCAGGTCAGCGCGACAAACTCACTGGCCTCCCAGACGCGGACGCGTGCCTCCTCGAAAGCCTGATCCGCAGGCAGGGTCAATGCATGCTCGGTCGCCCAGTCCAGCCACTGCTGCCAATGGCCTTCGTTCGTGCTCGGTTGGGGCTCTAGCATCTCACTCCTGATGGATGCGATAGCTCGAGCCAAGCCGGTGCCGCTCGCCAGGACCGAGCGTCACCCGATCCTCAGCGGCGTTGGTGGTCTCGACACAGAGCATGCGCAGGTACTCATCATCTGCGAAATCCCCCATCGCACGCGCCTGCTCTACCCAGGGATTCCAGACCACCGCGGAGCGACTGCCTTCGCGCTCGATATGGATGCTGCGCCCAAGGCTCGGATCATCGATCACCAGCGTCTCGGTGCTATCCAGATAGATCCGGTCGACGGGTCCGTCGACATTGACCGGACCAGACTGAGCCGCTCGAGCGCCATCCTGAAGCTTGTCCAGGTAGTCATGACCGGCGAGCCCAAGCACCTGGGCCTGACGCACATCGCCAATACTGAAGTAGGCATGCAGCGCCTGTGTGATAACGATCGGGGCCTGACCGGTGTTTTGGCTGATCAACGCCAGGTCCAGGGTCTCACCGATGGTCACTTCGAGCTCCAACGAAAAGGCATGAGACCATAAGGCCCGACTGCCCTCATCATCGCGCAGGCCAAGCAGCACCCGCGTGCTGCCGTCGACCCGCGCCTCAGTCGCCAACAAGTGCCAGTCGCGATTGCGCACAAAGCCATGGGCGGGGCGTCCGCGTTGTTCCGGGTCAGGACCGAACCAAGGCCAGCAGACAGGAATCCCGCCTTTGATCGCCTTGCCCGCCTCGAAATAGGCTTGCCGGCTCACAAACAACAGGTCCTGCGCGGCGTCGACCGGACAATAGGAGAGTACCTGCCCACCCTGCACCGAGATCGACGCATTGGCAAAGGCATTCTCGACCCGAATCAGCGTCAGGCCGCCATCACCCTCGCAGATCGATAGCACGCCCGGGATGCCGAGCGATTCATTGGCTTGAGCGATATCCATCAGGGACTCCTCGCGGTCTGCAAAATAAGGCGATAATCAAGACCCTTCGCGCTGCATCCGATCGAGTCGGCCCTGCGCGAGCCGGGCTTCGGTGGTGTCTGGGAAGCGGCGCACGACCTCCTGAAGCAGCTCACGGGCCTCACCGAGCTCATCCTGCTCATAGGCCACATAACCGAGCTTTAGCATCGCTGAGGGGACCTTCGGACTCTGCGGATAATTGGTCACCAGAAGGCTGAATTCGTTCTTCGCTGCCGCATAGTCCTGGGTGACATAGCCGATCTCGCCCAGCCAATACCGGCCATTATCCGCGAATTGCCCTTGCGGATAGCGCTCAACCATTTCGCCAAAAGCCGTCTGGGCGGCCGCATAGTCACGCGCCTTGAGCAGCTCGAAGGCATCACGGTAGAGGTCGCGCTCACCGCCGGCAGCGGTCTCAGGGGTCGGCAGCGCGAGCATGCCGGTGTCCTCAGCGCCTGCTTGCTGTGGTGCTGACGTCGATGCTTGCCCAGGCAAGTCAAAGGCGGGGCCATCAGCTCGGCTGGAAGCGCCGCCGTTGCTGTCATCGAGAACAGGATCGAAGGAGAGCGAGCTTGGGCTCCGCACACGGGCACGGAAGGGGTCACCGCCGCCAAAGGACGAGCCCCCCTCAGCGGCAGACCCCGCATCAAGACGGCTCAGCCCCGAGGTCTCAGAGCCGAGCGACGATGGTCCTCGAAGGCCCTTCTGACGCAGCAGGTATTGCTGGGTTTCAACCTGCCCCCGCAGATCCTGCACCTCCTGCTGGAGCTGCTGGATCTGCAGCACGAGATCGGAGAGCGAGCGCTCATTCAGCATCCGCTCGAGCCGCGAAAGACGTGCGTCGACGGCTGGATCAGCGGCCAGCACCGAGGTCGTCGGGATACAGCCAATGACCAGCCCCAGTAGGAGCCCGGCCGGTGCCGCGGTTAGACGATTGTGCAGCATGCTGAAGGCCCTCTTAGTAAACGAGCTCGACCCGACGATTCTGTTGCCAGGCGCCCTCGCTGCGTCCGGGGTCGGCCGGGCGCTCCTCGCCGTAGCTCAGGGTGCTGAGTCGCTCGGCGGGGGCGCCCTCAGCCATTAGGAATCGCTGCACCGCTTGGCTGCGCCGCTCACCTAGGGCAAGGTTGTACTCACGGGTGCCGCGCTCATCGCTGTGGCCCTCGAGGGTGACCTGCACACCGGGTGTGTTGAAGATGTAACTGGCATGGGCACGCAGCAGGTCGGCATACTCCGGCTTGATCTCCGAGGCGTCGTAATCGAAGTAGATCACCTTGCGATAGAGCGGGCTTGAGGGGTCATCGAGCGGTGAGCGCTCGGGCTGCACCAGCGGGCGCGTGTCCAAGCCAGCGCGTCCACCGATCGCATTCAGCTCATCAGCGCTCGGCGTATCCGGGATGGGCGGTGCCTTCTGCGTCGCACAGCCGCTGAGCGCCAAGGCTGCGATGGGCAGCAACGGAAGCAGACGTTCGATCATGAGGACCCTAATGATGGCAAGGTGTTGATGAGCGCACGGACCATGAGGGTCCGTCCAGGTTGACTGCGGTCAGGGTGTAAGCGGCGACCAGGCCGGCTCCCGGACCTCACCGGACTCTTGTGACAAGCGCTGGCCTGCACCGCCGGCGATCGGAGTCACGGACAACACGCCACGGCCATTGTTTTGGCTTGCATAAATTACCATGCTGCCGTTAGGCGCGAAACTCGGGGACTCATCGAGAGCCCCCCTGCTCAATAGGCGTCGCGAGCCGCCATTGGCGTCGGTAACGACGATGCGGAACTGGCCACCAATGCGTGTCACCATCACCATCGATCGGCCATCGGGCGAGTAGCTTGCCGCTGCATTATAGTCACCTTCAAAGGTGACCCGCTGCGCCGGGCCGCCGCTTGCCGCAACCCGATAGATCTGCGGGCGGCCGCCACGATCCGAGGTAAAGATGATGTGACTGCCGTCTGGTGACCAGGCCGGCTCGGTATCGATCGCGTAATGATCGGTCAGTCGGGTCAATTGCTTCGACGCCAGGTCCATCACATAGATATCCGGGCTCCCATCCTTCGATAAGGTCATCGCCAACTTGCGGCCATCCGGCGAGAACGCCGGCGAGCCATTGATGCCCTCATAGCTGGCAATCCGCTCGCGCCGACCTGTGGTCAATTCTTGGATGAAGATGGCGGATTTGCGTTTCTCAAATGAAACATAGGCCAACCGTCGTCCATCAGGAGACCAGGCCGGCGACATGATCGGCTCAGCCGAGTCGACGATGGTCTGCGGGTTGAAACCATCGGCATCAGAGACACGAAGCGTCACCCGCGAATCAGCGCTGCGACTGCCGGAGGTCACATAAGCGAGCCGGGTTGCGAACACGCCGCGCTCGCCGGTGAGACTCTGATAGATTTGATCGGCGATCCGGTGTGCGGCGTTGCGCAGCCCGCGCTCGGTTGAGCGCAGTGAGTTAGAGGCAAGCTGATTGCCGCTAAAGACATCGAACAGGCTCCAGCGCAGGCTGTAGCCGCTACCCTCGGCGGGTCTCACCTCGCCGATTACCAGGGTGTTCATGCCAAGCAGCTGCCATTCCCGGAAGTCGATCTCATCCTGGCGATGGGGCATGCTCAACATCTCGCTGCGGGGCATCGCACGGAAGCGACCGCTGCGCGCTAAATCGTCGCTGATAACCCTAGCCAGGTCGACTGGGGGCCGCGCACCATCGATGTCGCCGAAGGGCACCACCGCAATCGGCTGCGCACCTTCGACGCCGCCCGTGACCTCAATGGTCAGCTTGGCATGCACCTGCCCGAGTGCGAGCATCAATAGACAGGCCAGGCTTGTGGTCAGCGCGAGGCGTAGGCGTTGCATCATCTGGTCTCCCTCGAAGGACCGACTCAAGGCCGGAAGACAAAATTGAAGTCGCGGAATAGCTCGAACTCATCACCGTCGGGCACCGGCAGCGGTGAGGCTCGATAGACGGCGGCAACCACGGATTGATCGAACCCGGCCTTGCCACTGCGCTCCACGACCCGAACACTGCCGGGCACCACGGCGCCGCTAGGCTCGAGACGCAGATTCACCACCGTGCGCAGATCGGCATCAGCACCCTGCGGCCGCACCCAGTATTGGCGGACCTGACTGGTGATCAACGGCACCCAGCGGCTGGCGATTTGAGCCTGCGTGGCTGCACTCGGCCGGACTCCAGGCCCAGAGGTGCCGTCGCCGCCAGCACCGACTTGGCGTTGCTCTTCGGCCTCCAGCGCCTCGAGTAACGCGCGCTCACGCGCCGCCGCGGCCGCTGCCTCACGCTCGGCCTCCTCGGCAGCGCGTCGGCGCGCCTCGGCCTGCTCGGCCTCGCGGATACGGCGCAGCTCCTCGCGCTGACGCTCAAGCTCGGCCTGACGTTGGGCCTGGCGCTCGGCCTCACGCCGAGCGGCTTCTTCGGCCTGGCGCTGGGCCTCCAGCTCCGCTTGTCGTTGGCGCTCGCGCTCGGCTTGGCGCTCGGCCTCACGGCGAGCCTCCTCTTCAGCTCGGCGCTGGGCCTCCAGCTCCGCTTGTCGTTGGCGCTCGCGCTCGGCTTGGCGCTC
>NZ_JBUDPI010000250.1:0-5905 GCF_054919635.1 Halochromatium sp.
AGATCGCCACCATCCAACGATGCTGTTGGTCCATCTCGGCCACATTGACGCTGAAACTGTCGTTCCACTCGATGAGTGGCGCGGAGATGTAGCCATCGGTTGCTGCTTGCAGCGCGGCACCGGCGTCTAGAGAGTGGGCTGGTTTTTCATATTGATTGTTCTCACGTCTCGGGGTGGCGAATCGTTGGTCGCATTGGCTGTTCAGGCCATTGGTCTGTCCATCGTAAACCTTACTGCGCGTCGGGCAAACGTACCAGCACGGGGCGATGGTCTGACCCTTGCCACCGCGGACCAGAGACCGGCGGCGTCGTCGCTGCTGAGAAGGCACCGGCACGCGGCCCGGCCACCAGGATGTGATCGATCGCACCACCTGGGAACCGGCGCAGCACATAGGTCGAGTCGAGCGTCCCAGACAGCAGTCGCGCACAGTCGTCGAGCCCTAGAAGCAGCGCGATGCTGTCATCGTAGCCGTCACGTCCGTCGGGCCCGCACAGGGGGTCGCAGCGACCACGGGTCGGGGCGCAGTCGACCTCCGGATCGGTGCCCACCTGCAGCACGCGGCCTGGTGCCTGAATGTTGTAGTCGCCGGCAACGACGATTGTTCGTCCTTCGGCAAGCGCCGTGACCGCATCGGCTGCTAGTCCCGCTGCCTGGATCTCTCGTCGTCGCGCCTGCTCACGGGCCTTGGCCGTGCAGTCCGCGCCGCGCGAGGATTTCCAATGCACGCCATAGAGCGTCAGCCCATTGAGCAGATCGACGCGGAGGAAACCGCGCGCGGGCCGAGGCTCTTGGATCTTGATATCAATCCGGCGCTCGTGCGTCGGGATGCTGACCGTTGAAACCGTCGGTGGATGACCGTCGCCTTCGGGTCTTCGGCCCGTGATATCCCATTCACTCACCGACTCGATCGGCAATCGCGATAAGACCGCGATCTCGAGCGACTGATGCCAGGCGCCGGTGATCTCAACGGGAGGTGAGAAGTCGCTCATCGCCCAGTGCCTGAAGCCGCCGGCCTCGGCGGCCGCTTGCACCTGATCCTTGGCGATGACCTCTTGCAGCACGAGCAGGTCGATTGGCCCGACGGCATCAAGCGATTGCTTGATGCGCTTGGCAAAGGCTGCTGGGGTCAGCTCGGCGCCTTCGGTGTTCCAGGTCATCAGGGTGACCGGCGCGCTGCAGGCGTAGCCAGCAGCTCCTGATAGGCTCAGCGCGCCGAGCAGCAATGCGGTGAATAGGCGAGACATACTGGATTCTAGACTGGATATAGGGGGCGAGATTATGCAGCCCGTAACGCTGAGGGCCAACATCCGCTTAGGCGCGGGACTCACCAACCCGTCTCAGCGCGAAGCGGGCCGCAACCGGCCCGATCAGTTAACTGAGCGCGACGCCGTCTAGCTGATCACTGAGGGCCTTGCCTCTGGTGGTCTTGCGTCGCGCTCGCTCTCGGTCAGATGGCGCAGCAGCGCTTCGACCTCGCCCGGTGTGCGCAATCGATACTGGGCGGCGGACGGACGAGCCTCTTCGGCGACCAGGATGCCAATGCCGCCTACACGGTGCAGCGCGCGGAACGCATCCTCATCGGTCTCGTCATCGCCGATATAGAGCGCCAGGACGTCGGGCCCGTCCAAACCCAGCTCGGAGAGCAGCCAACGCACCGCCTGGCCTTTGTCCCAATCGACATCCGGGCGTAGCTCAACGATGCGCTTGCCGCCCGTCTTGCGCAGGCCTTCGAACCGGCGTCGAGCTTGATCGACAGCCTCCTGCACCTCTGGCAGATCGGCATCGCTTACCTGCCGTACATGCACGGCGATCGCGAAGCGTTTGCGCTCGATACGCACGCCCTTGATGTGCCCGAGATGTTGCTCGAGGATGTCGGCCGCGCGGTCTAGGTCATCGAGGGCATCGATGCCTTCTGGCAGCTCCAATTGTAGCTCGGGGCCGCGAATGTCGAAGCCGTGGCTGCCCGCATAGATGACCTCTTTCAGCCCGACCAAGGCGCTGACGTCTTGCAGATCGCGACCGGTGACTACCGCTAACGGCGCCACCGCCGCGGCCTGCTGCAGGGCGTGATTCATGCTGCTGCTGAGCTGGGCGTCGGCCGGCCGCTCGACGATCGGTGTCAAGGTGCCGTCGTAGTCGAGAAAGAGGGCGGGGCGCTTCTCGTCAAGCCGTGCACTGATCTGGGCCGGCTCCTCGAGGAGCGGTGGTGGCTCGCTCAGCGCCGATGGCATGCCGAGCTGACAGAGGTTGTCGAAGACCTGCTCGGCGCCTTTCTCCAGCAGGGCCTCGCGCTGACTGCCGATGCGGTCGATGCCGATGATCAGGCCGAAGTGGCCGCGCCTCGCGGCCATGACGCCCGCTGCGGTATCCTCGAAGACGGCGGTGCGCTCCGTTAGACAGCCGAGCTGGTGGCTGGCCTCGATAAAGGTGTCTGGGTCCGGCTTACCGGCCAGCTGGAGATCTTCAGCCTCGACACCATCGAGACGCACGTCGAACAGACCATCAAGGCCCGCCTTCTGCAGAATCAGCTCAGAGTTCTTGCTGGCCGTCACCACGGCAGTGCGGAAGCCAGCGCTGTGCAGCTGTTGCAGCAGTTCGAGTGCGCAATCGTAGACAACCACGCCGCGCTGTTCGATGAGGTCTCGGAAGCTCGCGTTCTTGCGATTGCCGAGTCCGTGCAGGGTCTCACGATCCGGTGGATCATCGGGGTCGCCGTCGGGGAGATCGATGCCGCGTGCCAGGAGAAAATGCTTGATGCCTTTGAGTCGGGGCCGGCCATCGAGGTAGCGGCGATAGTCGCGCACCTCGTCGAACCGGCTGTGATCCTCGCCGGCCACCACGGGCCGCTCGGTCAGATAGGCGTCGAACAGGCCTTTCCAGGCCTCGGCGTGGATCTCGGCGGTTTGGGTGATGACGCCGTCAAGGTCGAACAGCACGGCATCAAGCTGTTCGCGAGAGAGGACGGGTTGTGCATCGGTCATTGCGGCTCAACTCCGAAGCGGCGCAGAGACCTCAAAGCAAGCAAGGCCCATACCTGACGAGCGCCTGACCAGGTTGAGCGGTCCAGGCCGAGCGGTCCAGGTCGAGCGGTCAACACCTGCAGGGCCGCAGATTGGGCGCCTTAGCTTGCAGCCCTAAAGAGAGGCTTGACTAACCACCTGGCCAACCAGCTGACCAGCGACCTGGACTGCATCTCGAGTCGTCATTGTGCCAGACGCTGGTTGATTTCCTGGCGGGGCGGCTGAAATCCACCACCGAGAAGCAGTGGTCTGTTGGTATCAAGCCTAGGTAGACAGGCGTTGTCGTTGCTCTCGGTGCCTTTGATGTGGCGCGTTGAATCGGGAAGGCATCTGGAATGAAAGCTGCGATCTTAGAGCTGCGATCGCCACGCTGATCGTCTCTGAGGCCCTTGAGCAAACGTCAAGCAAATGCCAAGCAAACGCAGGCAGGCAACCAAACAACGGAGGACCAACAAGATGCAGCTTCCCTTTCCCGATCGTACCGAGGCCGGACGCCTGCTCGGTGAGGCGCTACTGGGTTATCGCGGACGGACCGATCTCCTTGTGCTGGCACTGCCACGCGGTGGCGTTCCTGTCGCCGCTGAGGTGGCGCGCCAGCTGGAGGCGCCGCTTGATCTGATGTTGGTCCGCAAGCTCGGCGTACCGACCCAGCCGGAGCTCGCGATGGGCGCTATCGCGACCGGCGGGGCGCAGGTGCTCAATGCCGAGATCATTCAAGCCCTATCGATCTCGAAACAACAGCTCGACCGCGTCACCGAATCAGAGCAGCGTGAGCTCGAGCGTCGCGAGCAGTCCTATCGTGGCGAGCGTCCGGCACCGGAGCTGACCGGGCGCTGTGTGATCCTGGTCGACGACGGGCTTGCGACCGGTGCCAGCATGCGGGTCGCTGTCGACGCAGCCGCGGCGCAAGGCCCCGCGGAGCTCGTGGTGGCGGTTCCAGTGGCCTCTAGCGATGCGGTGGCGCTCGTCGAGCAGCAGGCGAGTCACGTGGTCACCGTGGCGATACCGGAGCCCTTCGTCGGCGTTGGCCGCTGGTATGAGGCCTTTACGCAGACCACCGATGCCGAGGTCCGGACGCTGCTCGACGAGGCATGGCAGCGTGAGCGTGCATCCAGCTGATTGCGGCCCCGGGAGTAGGGACCAGGGAGTAGCAACCAGGGAGTACCCAACCAAGGAGTACCAACCAGCCGAAGCTCGACCGATCGAGCCGTCGCTGGGCTCAGTCGATGAATCTCGATGAATCAGTCGGTGAAGAAGTAGCGCTCGAAGGCGAAGTCATAGGTCTGGTCATCTGACGCCGGCGCGATGGCGAAATTGAAGGTGACCGGCTCGCGATCGCGTACCGGCAGTACGCCGAGATAATAGATGTCGTCGTCGGCTCGGTGCTCTTGCATCTCGACCGTCTCGACGGTATCCGATGCTCGGGTCGCGGTGACACGGACATCGGCCTCGACCGAGCTTCCCGATGCCGAGGCCGTTGGCTTCTGCACCGATACTGTGATCAGCGCCTTCTCGTTGCTGCGCTCGATATCGAGCTTGTCGGCAACCTGCGGGGCGAGAAAATCGGTGCGTACTGCGTTGGCGTAGACAACATAGTCGCCAAGCGTCCAAGTTTGCTCGTCAGTCTGCGAGTCTGCGCTGTAGACTGGGGTCATTGTGCTGACAGCAACGAGAAGCAGCGTCAGCATGGCTCGAACAAGGGGGCCTGGCACCCGGGTCTTGGCCTCAATAGGATCAGAGCCCAGCGAAGCGCCCGCGGCTTGCCGTGCAGAGTCTTGCGCGTCGCGGAAAGGTCGCATTGAATCAGACATTCTAGGTCTCCTGACTGGGTTGGCTCGTTGACTCGGGGCCTGCCCTCGTAGGAAGGCCTTCTTGAGAAAACGCCTTAGAATGGCAAGCTGCTTGAGCATCCAAAAGCATAGCCGATGCCAACCATTTGCACGCGAGCAGATTTGCGCATCTCTGGCGACTTATAGATGATGTGCCTTTGAGCGGACGAGCGATCGACCGAGGTAACCGATATCCAACTGTCGAGCAGGGGCAACGATGGGCCAGCCAATGGGGACAGGCGAGGGCATTGCACAATCGGCAGCACGGCATCGAGTCCAGATTCCGACGATGAGCGAGCGTCTCGAATCGGGCTCGGCGGCCGACGATACAGCCGGCTGGGTCGATCAATGCTGCAGGCTAGCGCTGTCGCGCCGTGCACTTCGACTCGCGGCCCTGTTCTTTGCGGTCTTCATCCTGATCGACCTGTTCCTCACCGGCTATCTGATCCATGCCGCCGTCGAGGCCCTGGCCTTGGCGATGGTGTTGTTCGCGGCGTTGTTGCTGCGCGATCCAGGTCACCTAGGTCTCGCGCAGCTGCTTGGTACGGTGGCAGTCGCAATGACGATCCTCGTGGTCATCATCTCCGGTGTCGCACGCGATGGCGTTCTCGTCTGGCTGGCACTGTTTCCACCGATCCCCTTCTTCCTCGGTGGCTTGAGCCGTGGGCTGCGTTTGTCGGCGGTGTTTGCGGCCATCGTGCTCCCCGTCCTATCGGTCGCCATCATCATCGATGGGCCGATGGGCTTGTCCTGGGTCGCGCTGCTCAATGCCGGTGGTGCGTTGCTTGGGTCGGCTGCCATCGCGTACCTCTATGAGCAGAGCCGCGCTGAGGCGCAGCAGCGGCTCAGTGCCGCCGCGAACACCGATCCGCTGACCGGAGTGGCCAATCGTCGTGGCTTCCTTGAAGGTTTCGAGGTCCGCCGGCGTTTCGCTCAGCGTGCACGTCAGCCACTCTCGCTGCTGCTGTTCGACCTCGACAACCTCAAACAGATCAATGACATCAATGGTCACGCCGCTGGTGATGCAGCAATTCGCCATATTGCGAGCCTGGTGGT
>NZ_JBUDPI010000251.1:0-5848 GCF_054919635.1 Halochromatium sp.
TGTGCCACCTTGCCGCGGAACTGATTACGGGCGCTGATCTTCATGCTGTTTCCTCGTGAGATTCTGTACATGGTTGTGCTGCGCGCCCCATCGTTCACACGTCTCGAGCGACGGGCGCTCACGTTGGTCGATAGGCGCGACCGAAACTCGGCACGCATACTGCATACCAGCATAGCGGCTGCCGAGCGTTATGCGATTCTGTATATTGCGATATCGCAATCGTCGCGAGTTCCGCAACGGTCTAACACCCGCAGCAGCCACGTCATTCAACGATCCCTAAGGAGTCAGTCCGATGCAGCCCGTTCGCCCTGTTCTTAGCGCCTTCAGCCTCATCAGCCTCATGGCCGTTGGCAACGTTTCCGCCGAAGAGGCCCAGATCGCGGTCGCCGCCAATTTCACCGCGCCGATGAAGGCGATCATTGAGCTGTTCGAAGAAGACACCGGCCATGAGGTGAAGGCCTCCTACGGGTCGACCGGCAAGCTCTATGCCCAGATCAAGAACGGTGCCCCGTTCGAGGCCCTGCTCGCGGCCGATCAGAAGCGCCCGGAGCTGCTGGAAGAGGAGGGCGTTGGCGTACCCGGGTCGCGCTTCACCTATGCGATTGGCACCCTGGTGCTCTGGTCTGCCGATGCCGATAAGGTCGAGGACGGCCCAGCGCTGTTGGAATCCGGTGACTTCAACAAGCTGTCGATCGCGAACCCAAAATTGGCACCCTATGGCGAGGCGTCCATCGAGACGCTGGAAGCGCTGGACTTGAAAGCGTCCATCGAGCCGAAGCTGGTGATGGGCGAGAACATTGCCCAGACCTATCAGTTCGTCGATACCGGTAATGCCGATATCGGCTTCGTCGCCCTCTCGCAGGTGATGCAAGGCGGCGAGATCAGCAAGGGCTCAGGCTGGGTCGTGCCGGGCGACATGCATGCGCCCATTCGCCAGGATGCGGTGATACTCGACAGCGGCAAGGACAACCCGGCGGTCACGGAGCTGTTTGCCTATCTCCAGGGCGAGAAGGCAGAGGCGATCATCCACGACTTCGGCTACGAGACCGAATGATCGAGGCTTTGGGCTCAGGCTGGGACCAAGCTGGGACGCCCGGAGGTGTCTTGCTGCTTGGGCCGCCGACGAGATCGTCGCCGGTTGGATTGCCCGGAGTGCTGCGTGCGCTCTGGCCGTCTCACACCGCAGCGTAGAGTGACTAGGTTTGACGTGATGTTCTTGACTGATACCGATCTTGAGGCGATTGCCCTCACGCTGCGCCTGGCGAGCGTGACGACGCTGATCCTGTTCACCGTGGGCACACCCATCGCCTGGTGGCTGGCACGCACACGCTCGCGCTGGAAAGGGCCGGTCGGCGCTGTGGTGGCGCTGCCACTGGTGCTGCCGCCATCGGTGTTGGGCTTCTACCTGTTGGTTACCATGGGGCCGAATGGAGCGGTCGGCGCGGTGACCGAAGCGCTGGGCATCGGCCTGCTGCCGTTCACCTTCTGGGGCCTGGTGGTCGGCTCGGTGTTCTACTCGCTGCCGTTCATGGTGCAGCCGGTGCAGAACGCCTTTGAGGCCTTCGGTGAGCGGCCGTTGGAGGCGGCCGCGACCTTGGGTGCCTCACCGCTGGATCGCTTCTTTACCGTCGCCTTGCCGCTGGCGCTGCCGGGCTTCGTCACCGCCGGCATCCTCAGCTTTGCGCACACGGTGGGCGAGTTCGGCGTGGTGTTGATGATCGGCGGCAATATCCCCGGGCTGACGCGGGTCGCCTCGGTGCAGATCTACGACTACGTCGAGGCGCTGGAATACGGCAATGCCCATCGACTGGCCGCAGTGCTGTTGGTGTTCTCGTTTCTGGTGCTCCTGGTCCTCTATTCCTGGCGGCCGGATCGGCGGAGGGTCTGAGCATGCTAGGTATTCAAGCCCGACTCCGCGTCGATTGGCCTGGCTTCCAGCTCGAGGTCAATGAGCATCTGCCGGCGCGTGGCGTGACGGCGCTGTTTGGCCATTCGGGCTCTGGAAAGACCACGCTGCTGCGCTGCATCGCTGGCCTGGAGCACGCCGCTGAGGGCGAGATTCGCTTCAATGGCGAGGTCTGGCAGGATGCCGAGATCTGGGTGCCGACACATCAGCGCCCGATCGGTTATGTGTTTCAGGAGGCGAGCCTATTCCCGCACCTGAGCGTGCTGGGCAACCTGCGCTATGGGCAGCGCCGCAGTCGGGGTCGCAGCGGCCTGATCAATCGCGCAGGGCAGGGCCTCGTTAATGGCTTCTCGGGGCGAGCTCGGGGGGTCGCCGGTCCGGGCCTAGAGACCAGCATTGGGACCAGCACTGAGAACAGACTTGGCAAGACCGCCGCTGGAGCCAGCGCGGATAGCAGCCCCGAGGATGGCTCAGGAATCGACCGCTTCAGCCTCGAGCAGGCGATTGAGCTGCTCGGCATTGGCCATCTACTGAAGCGTCGGCCCGCGGCGCTCTCCGGTGGCGAGCGTCAGCGGGTGGGCATGGCGCGGGCGCTGGCGGTGAATCCGCGATTGCTGTTGATGGATGAGCCGCTCGCCGCACTCGATCTCAAGCGCAAGCTCGAGATCCTGCCGTACCTGGAGCGGCTGCACGACCAGCTCGAGATCCCGGTGCTGTATGTCAGTCACGCGCCCGATGAGGTTGCGCGGTTAGCGGATCATATCCTGGTGATGGACGCTGGTCGCGTGCTCGCGAGTGGGCCGCTGAATGAGACCCTCTCGCGGCTCGATCTGCCGATCCGCCTCGGTGAGGATGCCGGGGTGGTGCTCGATGGCCAGGTGGCCGAGCGCGATGAGCGGTGGCATCTGTTGCGCGTTGCCTGCTGCGGCGCCAGTCTTTGGACTCGCGACACCGGCGCCGAGCTTGGGGCCCATGTACGACTGCGCATCCTTGCCCGTGATGTCAGCATCACCCACGATCCGAGCCATCAGAGCAGCATCCAAAACACGCTGCCGGCCAAGGTTCTGTCCCTGGGTGATGACAGTCATCCGGCGCTGCGGCTGGTGAAGCTCGAGGTCAGCGGCTCGCCGGTGCTGGCCCGAGTCACCCGGCGCTCCGCTGAGCGGCTGGCGCTGGCGCCGGGGCAGTCGGTCTATGCGCAGATCAAGGCAGTGGCGTTGCTGTGAGTGCCGAGCTGGGTATCGCCCCCTGGGTCCTTCAGGCTGAGACCGGCCATTGGGCGGCCCTTGCGGCGGTGGCTGCCTGCGCAGCACCTCAGCTGTCGCACTTGACAGCCTAGGCACTCTTGCTGGAGAAAGGCAGCCTTCTAAGAACAACCGGGTAGGTGCTGATGCATTGGCTGCAGATGCAGAGTTGGTCGCCGTACTTTGTCGGCGCTGCGATGGGCGTATTGAGCTGGTTTACCTTTCTCCTCTCGGACAAGTTCCTGAGCTGTTCCACCACCTATTCCCGCCTCAGCGGCATGCTCGAACGGCACCTGCGGGACGCTCGGGTGGAGGAGAAGCTCTACTACCGCAAGACCCCGCTCATCGTCGATTGGCAGTTCATGTTTGTGATCGGCATCCTCATCGGCGCCTTTCTCTCGGCCTTTCTCTCCCAGTCGCTGCATCTCGAGATGGTTCCGGAGCTCTGGCGCCAGCATTTCGGCGATACGCCGGTGCTGCGCTTCTTGGTGGCCTTTGCTGGTGGCGTCCTGATGGGCATCGGCGCGCGCTGGGCCGACGGCTGCACGAGCGGCCATGCCATCAGCGGAGCGCTGCAG
The DNA here is from genome assembly GCF_054919635.1 of Halochromatium sp. NCBI lineage: Bacteria > Pseudomonadati > Pseudomonadota > Gammaproteobacteria > Chromatiales > Chromatiaceae > Halochromatium > Halochromatium sp. The sequence goes on from NZ_JBUDPI010000251.1 coordinate 3,729, forward strand.
CTGGCCATCAGTAGCTGGATTGCGGTGGTCTGTCTGTTTGCAACCGGTGTGCTCGTTGCCTGGCTGCTTTATTGAACGCGAGAGATTGATCCCATGCTCACCAGACTCCACGATCATCGCCGGCTTCAGCTCCTACTCGGACTCCTGATGGGGGTGTTGTTCGGCATCCTGCTGCAGAAGGGCGGCCTCACCCATTACGACGTGGTTCTCGGCCAACTGCTGTTCCGAGACTGGACCGTCGTCAAGATCATGCTCTCGGCCATCATCGTCGGCTCGCTCGGGATCTATCTGCTGAAGCACTTTGGTCATGTCCGATTGCAGCCGAAGCCGGCCTCGCTCGGCGGCTCGGCCATTGGGGGCATCATCTTCGGCGCCGGGCTGGCCACCCTCGGCTACTGCCCGGGCACGGTCACTGGCGCGATGGGGCAGGGCTCCTATGATGCGCTGACCGGGGGCTTCTTCGGCATCTTGGTCGGAGCCGGCCTCTTTGCCCATTTCTACCCGACGTTGAAGAAGCACATCTTGGACAAAGGCCGCATCCAGGCTCAGACCTTCCCCGAGCTTTGGGGTGTCTCGCCCTGGACGCTGCTGGTGCCGATGATCTTGATGATGGCCCTGGTGCTATGGCTCATCGAGCGCTTTGCGGGATAGCCGGGATTGCAGCATAGCCGCGATTGCAGCTAAAGCAGGCTGTAGAGCCCAAGCGCCTGAACGCCTCGGCCGTGGTCGAACGGCAGCCTGCTTCAATGCCGGTCATCTGGCTACTCGAGCAGAAACTCCGCGTAGATGAAGCCTGCGGTCATGCCGAAGAAGAACAGGATGCCAACCCAGCTCAGCAATCTCAGGATCAGTCCCGGCCGATGTTCGGGCGGCACATTCTCGCCACTCATGACGAGAAAATTAATCACTGCCAAGACCGGTGAGGTGACGAAGGAGATGATGGCCGCAAAGCCCAGCAGCTGCAGCAGGTTCTGCACATAGCCGAGCACGATGACCGAGGCGCTGGTCACGGCAATCGCGATCCAGGCCTGATGCACGCGGGTGAAGGCAGGCAGCAGCTTCGGCGCGAGCAGTGTCGTACAGGCCGCCAGTGCGCGCGGATAGCCATCGACACAGGTCAGTGAGGTGCTGAGCATGGTGACGAAGGCAGCAAACAGGATCAGCCCGTAGGACCAGGCGCCGATGTTGCGCGAGTAGAGCTCAATTAGCTGGTTCGAGAACGCGATGCCGCTCGGCGAGAAGTGCTCGCCACTGCCGTACATCACCAGTGCGCCGAGCGCGAGGAAGACCACCGCCAAGGCCACGGCCATGAAATAGCCGAGATGGAAGTCGATCAGGGTCTCGCCAACCGTGGCCCGATGTCCAGTCTGGCGCTCGCGCGAGAACATCCAAAGCGATGACCAGGCCGACAGGTCCAGCGGCGCTGGCATCCAGCCCATCAGCATGATCAAGAAGCCGAACGAGGCCCAGGTCCAGGGCGAGGTTGGCTCAAACCCAGGCTGCATCACCGGTCCCTTGCCGATCGCGAGCAACAGCGCTGCTAGGGTCGAAACGGTCAAGACCACCACGACCAGTTTCGCCATGCCATCGAGCAGTCGGTAATGCCCCAGGAAGATGAAGATGGCGCAGCCGATCATGATCAGCACCGTCAACTGCGGTAGAGGCAGCGCCTCGAGTCCGAAGCCAGCGAGCAAGGCCGCACTCAGCATCGACACCCCGGCAATATTGATGATGCCGGTGAGGATGTTGATCGCCAGAAAGATATAGACGAACAGGTTGCCCTTGCGCTGATAGCCAGCGAGCAAGGACTCGCCGGTGGCTGCGGTGTACTTCTGCCCGTAGAGGAAAAATGGGTACTTGAAGAGGTTGGCGAGCAGGACCAGCCCGACCAGCTGCCAGCCAAACTCGGCACCGGCTCGGGTTGACCAGACCAGGTGCGAGCCACCAACGGCTGCACAGGCAACCAGTAGCCCAGGGCCAAGTGCCTTCAACAAGGATGCACTAGAGGTTCGATTCATAGGACGAGGCTAATGCTTGAATAGATATACACGGCGCCGTGCGGCTGTCTGCCGTCGATGCCAATCAAGGGGGTGCGATGCCGACGGGCCTGAACGCTGACG